>JAJRPW010000108.1 GCA_024280585.1 Alphaproteobacteria bacterium | reverse complement strand
TTTAAATTTCTTCAAAGGCGAAAATAATGCGTTAACACAAGCATACCACGCCTGGTGCGCGGCGGTATGGGTAAATTGATAAGGCCCTGTCACATCGCCACAAACATAAATGCTCGGAATGTTTGTCTGCAAAAACGGATTAGCCTCAATTGTGCCTTGCGGGCGGATTTTCACGCCTAATTCTTCCAGTCCAAAGCCCGCCACATTAGCTTTGCGTCCAAGCGCAACCAGAACTTCGTCAAATTCAAGAGACACATCTTCGCCGTTATATTCGCAAATAAGCGTTTTACCTTCAAACGATTTGGCCTTATGGCCAGTTAAAACCTCGATTCCTTCATCTTGAAACCTCTCCGTAACCAGTTTTATAACCTCCTCATCCTCGCGGATAAGTATTTGCGGAGCCATTTCCACCAAAGTTACTTTTGAACCGAGTCGCGCAAAACTTTGCGCCATTTCCGCCCCAATTGGCCCCGCGCCCAACACCACAAGCTTTTTAGGCAGGTCTTTTAGTTCCCAAATATTATCACTTGTCAGGTAATCAATCTGATCAAGCCCTGAAATTGGCGGCACTAGCGGTTTTGCCCCGGTTGCAACAATAACAGAACGAGCCGTCAAAACTTTGCCATTAACTTCAACTTCATGCGGCGAGATTATCCGTGCCTCGCCTGCAATACAATCCACACCCAAGTCGTTATAACGCTCCCGTGAATCATGCGGTTCGATGGCTTTGATAACGTCATGTACACGGCTCATCACATCGGCAAAGTCAAATTCCACAGTGGTTTTTCTAAAGCCAAATTCTTGCGCTCGCTTGGCGTAAGAGAGCATTTTTGCCGAGCGGATTAATGCCTTGCTGGGAACACAGCCGGTATTTAAGCAGTCGCCGCCCATTTTATGCTTTTCGATCAGTGCAACTTTGGCCTTCACGGCGGATGCGATATAGGATGAAACCAACCCTGCCGATCCGCCACCAATTACGATAATATTGTAGTCATAGGTCATTTATTTTTTCCTTAGAACTTGTTCAGAATTTTTTTGTGGCGCGGCGAAAACACAGCGCCCGCAAATCGCCACAAAAAGATTACGAGCGGGTTCTTAAAGCCGTTAATATTTTCTTTGCTATGATAGGAAATAATCCCAGCAATGCAAATGAAAGTAATATTGACGGTGATGCTATATCCGCAAGGGAATTTATGTCCGCAAGTTTTGTTCCGGCAAAGACATAAACCGCCGTTCCAGGCAGCATACCGATCTGACTGACCCAGTAAAACGTTAAGGTTCTAATCGGCAATAAACCCATGACCAGATTTACTATAAAAAACGGAAATGCCGGCACCAAACGCAGTGCAAAAAGATAAAACGCTCCTTCTTTTTTAAAACCTTCATTTATTTTCACCAGATTTTTGTTATATTTTTCCTGTATCTGGCTGCCAAGCAACGTTCGTGCCATCAAAAAAGCTAACGTTGCGCCAATAGTGCTGGCAAAAGAAACCATTAATAAGCCAACAGGAAAGCCAAATAATGCCCCGGCAAGCAGTGTTAAAATTGTTGCAGCAGGCAGAGAAAGTGCCGTCACTGCAACATAAATCCCGCCAAAAATTGCCAGCATTAGCAATTTATTGTCACTATAATATTCCTGCAATGAATTTTGCTGCGATTTTATATAATCCAATGTCGTATATTGCTGTAAATCCAGCGCAAAAAACGCTGTAATCGCTGCTAACAGCAATAATCCTAATCCAATTTTCAGTAAATTATGCTTCATTTTTATATCTAATTTTTAACTTATCGGCAATATCACCAAGCTTTTTATCTAACGTTGCCAAGGCGCATCCCTTACGAATTGCAAGCTCCAGATAAATCGCGTCATAAATACTTAATTCGTGTGTTATGGCTAAATCAAAGCAATCTTTCATATTGAAATTATCGTCCGTTTTAACGGGTGCATTTGTGAATAAATCAATATAACGGGTGGATTCCTGTTTGGTTATGCGTTTCTTTCGGACGTTGCTTACAACTACATTCGCGGCTTCAATAAAAAATAATTTTGGAACAATTGCATGTATTTTACCCAAGGACAACCTGTTTAATATATCGTTTGCAATATTGTTATTTTCGTCATCCATAGTGCCGGCAATAAAAATAGAGCAATCAAGAATTATCATTTACGCCCTTCATTTATCATATCTTTCAGGCTGTTAATATCATCAGCAAGAGGTGTTTTTTGTAGCATTGAATTTAATTCAGAAAAAAATAACCCCTCTTCCCGGTGCTTTATTTCTTCCGGCGAAGTGAGCAGTGCAACCGGATTGCCGCGATTAGTAACAAGGAACTCTTCTCCGTTTTGTACACGGCCAATCATTTCCGAAAGATGTGTTTTAAGATCAAATATTCCGACTTCTATCATTAAACATGTCCTAACTAGTTACAATACTAGTATAGCCTATGTTCACGTAAAAGTCAATCTATAATATCACAACCCATATATCCCACCAAAGCTTCCGGCACCGTTATTGAGCCATCTTCATTTTGATAATTTTCCAATATAGCGACAATTGTCCTGCCGACAGCCAGGCCAGAGCCATTTAGCGTATGGGCAAAAACATTGCCTTTATCGGATTTATAGCGTGTATTCATGCGCCTTGCCTGAAAATCACCACAATTCGAGCAGCTGGAAATCTCACGATAGCGCACTTGTCCGGGCAGCCAAACTTCGAGATCATATGTTTTTATAGCGGTAAAGCCCATATCTTGCGAGCATAAAAGCATTAGCCGATAAGGGATTCCCAATCGCTTTAAAATCTCTTCGGCGCAATTTACTTTACGCTCCAATTCTTCGGCGGAGCTTTTTTCGTCCACAACGCTAACCATTTCGACTTTCCAGAATTGATGCTGGCGGATCATGCCTCTTGTGTCTTTGCCAGCGGATCCGGCTTCCGAGCGAAAACACGGCGTACAAGCAGTATATCGCAGTGGCAAATCCTCTTCATTTAAGATAGATTCCCGCACCATATTGGCCAAAGACACTTCCGCTGTTGGAATAAGCCGATAACCATCGGTGGTTTCAAAGGAATCCTCAGCAAATTTTGGCAATTGTCCCGAGCCAAACATAGCCGCATCGCGCACCAAAATCGGCGGTGATACTTCTTCATAGCCAAATTCTTTTGTATGAATATCCAGCATAAAATTGCATAATGCCCGTTCTAGCTTAGCTAGTTGTCCTTTTAAAATAACAAAGCGGCTGCCGGAAATTTTTGCAGCCTGTTCAAAATCCATCTGCCCCAGATTTTCACCCAGTTCAAAATGTTCTTTAGGGTGAAATGAAAATTCTGGCTTATCACCCCATCTTCTAACCTCGACATTATCATCTTCATCCTCGCCCACAGGCACGGTTTCATCGGGGATATTCGGCAATGTATATAAAAGCTCATCAACCAGTTCGGTTGGAATATCTTCGCTATCCGTAGATTTTTTTGCTTCGGCCAATTTCGCCTTCAACTCTTTGGATTTAGCGATGGCCTCGGATGCATCTTCGCCGCGTGCCTTCAACTGACCAATTTTCTTAGCCCATTCGTTGGCTTGTTGTTGTAATTCCTGCAAATTTGCTTTGCCGCTGCGCACTTCTTTGTCGCGTTTCAGGATCTCTTCGGAGATTGGCCCTAACCCGCGCTTAACCATAGCCTCGTCAAAATCTTTAGGGTTTTCTCTGATAAATTTTATATTATGCATTAGACCTTCTATTTCTTTCTATATATTTACATGAAAATATGGAGCATTCGTATAACAACAGCATTGGAAGTGCAAGACCTATTTGACTGATTACGTCCGGCGGCGTTAAAAATGCCGCGGCTGTTAGAATGGCTATAACCGCATACTTCCTCTTTTTAATAAGCCCCGAGGAGGAGACAAGCCCAACTTTTGCCAGCAAAGTCAGCAAAACAGGCAGTTGGAACGCAATACCAAATGCGAATATAAGATTTATAACAAGTGATAAATATTCACTAACGCGCGCTTCAAGCTGGATTGGTAATAATGCCGTACTGCTTTCAAAACTTACAAAAAACTGCCATGCCAGCGGGAATATCCAGTAATAAACCATCGCGCCACCGGCAAAAAACAAAACAGGTGTCGCGATTAAAAACGGCAATAAAACCTTACGTTCTTTTTTATAAAGCCCGGGAGCTAAAAACATATAAATCTGTGAGGCAATAATCGGAAATGAGATGAATAAAGCCGCGTAAAAAGATACTTTTATATAGGTAAAAAAAGCTTCAGCCAGGCCGGTATATATGAGCCTCCTGTCTTGCCCTTCATCATAAACATCTGCTAATGGTTTCACCAAAAAACTATATATATCTTCCGCAAAAACGTAACAAATACAGAAAATAATAAAAAACGCACCGATAGACAGCAGCAACCTGCTCCTAAGCTCTGCTAAATGTTCGTGTAATGGCGCTTGTTTCTCATTTTCAGACATAATGTCTATATAATTAATCCCGCGTCATTTGTCAATTTTTGCATTCATTTTGTTGACAAAAGCGATTATATGCCTTACTGCAAGGTGAAATTTATAATAGGATGTTAAAATGGACGTAAAAATAAGCACTGCTCTTATATCAGTATCGGATAAGACTAATCTGGAAATTCTGGCAAATTCTTTAAAAGAGCAAGGAACCAAAGTGCTTTCAACTGGTGGAACTGCAAAAAAACTGCGCGAGCTGGGGCTTGATGTGACGGATGTGTCTGAATATACCGGTTCGCCGGAAATTATGGATGGCCGGGTAAAAACACTGCATCCGAAAATTCATGGTGGCTTGCTTGCGGTTTTGGATAATCCTAAGCATGTGAAGGCTATGCAGGAAAATGATATATCCTCGATTGACCTTGTGATTGTAAATTTATACCCGTTTGAAGAAACAGTGGCGCGAGGCGCAGGATTTGATGAAACCATTGAGAATATTGATATAGGCGGGCCTTCAATGGTGCGTTCTGCGGCTAAAAACTATAAATTCACGACAATAATAACTGATCCGGCTGACTATGACGAGCTTATAGCTAGTTTGGAGGCAAACAATGGCGCAACAAATCTGGAATTCAGGAAAAAAATGGCAGCAAAGGCTTTCGCTAAAACAGCAAGCTATGATGCGGCAATAAGCACATGGTTTGCAAGGCAGGAAGGACAAGAATTCTCGGATATTTTAAATATATCAGCGAAAAGAAAACAATCACTTCGATATGGTGAAAACCCGCATCAAAATGCAGCTTTTTATACATTCTCCGGGCAAAAAGGCATAGGCGTTGCGACACAAATTCAAGGCAAAGAGTTAAGTTATAATAACATAAATGATGCAGATGCGGCATTGCAATTATCATTGGAATTTACTGACCCTGCATCTGTAATTATAAAACATGCAAATCCTTGCGGTGTGGCTGTCGGTAGCAACTTGCTGGATTCTTACAAAAAAGCTCTGGCATCCGACCCGGTTAGCGCCTTTGGCGGCATATTAGCGTTTAACAGGGTCTTGGAAGAAGATGTGGCGGCAGAAATTGCCAAAATGTTTGTTGAGGCAGTAATAGCCCCCGATGCAAGCGATAAGGCCAGGGAAATATTGGCTAAAAAGAAGAATATGCGACTTTTACTAACTGGCGATGATATGCAGGTTTCCAAAGCTTTGACCTATAAATCGGTTATGGGTGGGTTGCTTGTTCAGGAAAATGATATGGAAGAATCTGTCGCAAATGACTTGCAAATCGTTACGAAAAGAAAGCCAAGCGATGATGAAATTGCCCAGCTTTTATTTGCCTTCAAAGTTTGCAAACATGTTAAATCCAATGCGATAGTTTTGGTAAAAGACAACGCCACGATTGGTATTGGTGCCGGGCAAATGAGCCGGGTTGATTCATCGCGCATAGCCGCTTTAAAAGCTTCTGATTGCAAAGAAAATCCGGACAGGGCGCAAGGTTCGATTTTGGCTTCGGATGCATTTTTTCCATTCGCAGATGGTGTTGAGCAGGCAGCAGCAGCGGGCGTAACAGCAATAATTCAGCCAGGTGGGTCAATTCGCGATGAGGAAGTTATAAAAGCTGCAGACGACAGTGGCATCGCCATGGTGTTTACCGGCAAGCGGCATTTTAGGCATTAGAGCTTTACCGTACACAAAACCTCACTGCCGTTACCGAGGAACTCAATCGCATCAAAGCTGGTCTTCTTTGCCATAGCAATTCCGCGCCCGGCTGGTTTGAAAACGCGGCCTATATCAATATGCATATATGATTTCCAGTTAAATCCGCGCCCCTGGTCTTTGATATAAATTTTAATTTCACCAGCCTTTTCATCCAGCCCATAGCGTATATCAACAATTTTATCCTTATTTTCCGGCAGGCTGCTTAAATGCTGTATTTCCTTATACCACGCCCCTTTGGTTTTTAGCAGTTCCAGGCGTTTGTTATGATCTACTTGCAAGTTTCCATGTTCGATCGCATTAACAATCAGCGCATATAGGCCTGACACGACTTTATTGGGATTGGGGAAATATTTAGCCAAAAAATATGACAAATTATAGGCTTCTTCGATAGTTTTTATTTTAAATTGCGCCATAGTTATTGAGCCGATAACCAACTCGTTCTTCTTGATTTTTTGCCGCAGGGATTTGCCGCAAGAGGCCGTTTCATACGCCGAATGAACTATTGAAATCAATATATCTTCATCAAAAGGTTTGGTCAGATAGTAAAAAACACCGGCGTCGATTCCTTCTTTTACCTCATTTGTTGCGCTCGCTGCTGTCTGCATTATGACCGGTATATGGTGCAAAGCGGGCGATGCATTAATCTTCTCCATCACTTGCATACCGTTCATATTAGGCATCATGCGGTCGAGCAGGATAATATCGACACCATTGGGATTTTTTTGTAAGTAATCCCAGGCAATAGCCCCGTCTTCGGCTTTGATCGGATTATAGTTATTTTCCTTTAAAAGCCGCTCTAATATGCGAAGATTATATGCTTCGTCGTCAACTATCAGAACATTAGGTTTTGGATCCGTCATTTTTGCTGCCTTTTTGTTTTTTAGGAATAGTAAATGTAAAGACTGAACCGTCTTTGTCGGAGTTTTCTGCCCAGATTTTTCCGCCATGCAATTCGATAATTTCCTTGCATATAGCCAGCCCCAGCCCTGTTCCGCCTGACCCGGTCTTAGTTTTACTGCTTTGGATGAATTTATCGAATACATCTTTTAGTTCCGCTTTTGGAATTCCAACACCCTCATCCTCGATTTTGACAATAATATTTGCCGCCTTCTCCTCGCAGGATATCAAGATTTTCTTACCTTCTGGTGTGAATTTAACAGCGTTGGAGAGAATATTGGTAACAACTTGAATGATTTGCCCTTTATCCATGTCGATATTAGTATCAAATTCCGGCTTATCGCAAATAAGTTTGATTTTTTTGTTATCTATTAGTGACTTTAGTACCTGGCATGTTTGCCCAATCACCTGATAAATATCGGCTCGCTCGATCACAAGCTCCTTTTTCCCGGATTCCAGCTTCTCCAAATCCAGCAAATTATTTATCAGCGCAAGCAGCCTTGTGCCGCTATCTTCGATAGAGCCCAGATTTAATTGCATTTCATCTATAATATCCCGATCAATACCCTTTGTTTTGATAATTTTTGCCACATCTTTAATGCAGAACCTTGTGAAGCTCAATATTGCATGCATAGGGGTTCGTAGTTCATGGCTCATATTAGCCAGAAATTCACTTTTTGCTTTGTTCGCATATTCGGCATTCTTCCGTGCTTTTTTCAGCTTTTCCAGATATTCCTGATCACGTTTTTCAGCCCGTATCATCGATTGTTTAAATGATTTCAAAGCTTTGCCAATATCGCCAATTTCATCATTTCTTGTATTATATTTTATAACGAATCCCCGATCGCCCTTTTCCAGCTTTTTGATATCGCCAATGGCCGTATCAATAAGATTCGTGATTATTTTTGCCGCAAAGGAGCCGATCAAGGATACTATTAGCACTATTAATATTACGATAATTATTATATGATCGCGCATCTTTTTGACCGGCACAAGAACTTCATCTATGTCAATTTCTCCAATTAATGCCCAGGTTTTATCCATAAAATTGAATGGCTTATAGAAAGCAAATACTTCAACATTACGATAATCTCTGCCGATTAGCGTTCCTGATTCCCCGGCCAGAGCCAGATTAACCTGCTTATTGTTAACGGTTTTTTCTAAAATAGTTGCCTCAAAGGAGAATCTGGAATTGCTGTACATAAGATGGTCGGAGCCAACTATATAAATTTCGCCAGTTTTGCCTAAGCCAGCACTGATATCCATAATTTTATTTATACGGTCAATGGGAATTTGAAAGGCTATAATGCCGATTAAGTCGCCTTTTGGTGATAAAATCTGCGTGGCGATAAAACTGGCCGGAGCTTTATTGCCAGAGCCATACATTGTGAATGGTGCGTAATATAATCTATGCTGACTATCTTCATTTAGTGCATTTTTGTAGATTTTAGCAACCTCTGTGTCTTTCAGCTCGCCGTTTAGAAAATTTGTAGCAAACCCGCCTTCTTTTAGCGCGCTGTACACTAAATTGCCCTTCAGATCAAAAATACCGATATCATGATATCCTCGCTCTTTTATTAGCCTTCTAAACCATGGGTGATATTTTTTATGACGTTTATTATACAAAAAACGCTCATCACCACCGTTGAAAAGCTCTTTTTCCCCTGCCGGAAAGGGGTTGTTTTTTATATAATATTTTTGTAGCACATCCTTCGCTTCGCCAGATATTCTATCCCAGGCCTGTATAAAACCCTTGGCAGATTCTATCGTTGTTTCATTTGCTGCGATTAATTTCAAATCTTCCCTGACCAATGTTAAATAATCATGCAGGCTTATGCTTTGGGCTTGCAAAAGTGCTGTAAATTTGTTCCCAACAGATGTAAATAATGTGGTTTTGCTTTGGTTATAGCTGGTAATACCAACAGCCGTTCCACAAATTAAGGCTGTAAGCACTATGATTATCAGTATTTTTGTAGTGATTTTAAGATTTTTTATCATGGTTTAATGTATAATTTATATGTTGGCGTAAGTAAACTAGGACTTACTTATGAAGTCGTCTTTTTGTTTGTTTTGTCGTTAAAAATAACCTAAAAATGCTCATGTACTTCGTGTACACTCCGCTTTTTAGAACATTTTCGCCTAAAAACAAATCAAAAATACTCGTCATGCGTAAGTCCTAAATTAACTATTTTGCCCTGACAACAACTCCCTTGCTATATACATAATAATATGTTACAATTCCCTCACTTAAAAGCAAAAGAAAATGGAGAAATAATATGCGTAGTAGTTCAGTAAGAGTAACCAGAGGAACAAGAAACACAAATAAAACGGCGGAAAACAAGCCTGGCTTCGCCCGCGATAAATATATAACCGGCCCTAACGATCCTGATATAGGACGTAATACGATTTTTTATCGTTATGCAGATGGCTTTTTTAATGCAACTCAATACGAAGAAATGGCGTATGGCCTTCTACATCAGGGCGATTTGATGGGGTTTGCTGGTATTGTATCGAAGATGCCTTCCTGGTTTCCTGCGCAGCAAAACACTCAACATGCAGTAGATGCATTCGCTGATTTTTTCTATAACAACACTAATGTTGGCAGTAAAAAAAGAGATGAAATCTTCACTAAAAATATTTGTACAAAAGAGTTTCAGGACAGCTTTGAACCTTCTTCTGAAAATAAAGATGAATTATTAGCCATCTTTAAAGATGCTTTGCCTGAAAGTGAGCATGATGAAGTTGAAACATTGATTGATTTGGTAGCTAAAGCGGCCAAAAATCAAAAAACGGTAGAAAAATCAGCTAGCGTAGCTAAGGTTATGACGGATATTGTTGATCACCCTGCGGAATATGGCTTTGTCGCCATTAGCGATGTCGTGTTGGACATAGTTGCTAAACTGCCAAAATATGAATCTCTGGATGACCAGCAAAAGCAGGATTTCAAAAATATTATAACTGAAGAATTGGAAGAGAACATCCGGCCGGAAGCTAAAAATAAGGGTACTGATCTTATACAAAAAAATGTGTCTAAATATTATGTACAGGAAATTGCAGAGTCTTTAGAGCAATCTGTTAAATTTGATGAAACAACATCTTTTGCGGATAATGAAGATTTGGCCGGCGATATTGGTCGTACTATCAGCAATGCAGCTCAGCGTGTTAAGGATTCAGACACAATAAAATTTGCTATAAACTCACCGAAAGAAAATCTTGAAAATCTTTCAGAGCAGGTTTTGAATAAATGGCACGAGCGTGAATATAACAAACACGAAAGTAAATATAACCAAGCGGCTAGTGAGGTGGCTCTATTCCTGAAAATGGCTCCAGACCTGGCTACAAAGCCTGAATCTATTACGGCTTGCTTCAAATCTTGTTATAAAATTGCATGTAATGGCCAAAAGCCGGATTTAGGCGCTCTCTCTCAAAAAGATTTGCAAAGTATCTATGAGTCTTTAATGAGCAACAGCGTGGTAAATACATTGCCAGAGGATGGTAATCATGGATATAGAGATATCTACGAGAAAGGTAGGCTTAATAATAATTATATAGAAGAATTAGATCGGGAAACTCTTGTTGAGGGCATTGATTTAATGCTTGCAGCCTATTCATATAAGCTTCCCAAAGAGGATATTATAATCCAGGAGTTAGGTACCGCTGGTGGATATCTGGCAGGGGATGTTGGCGGTCGTATCGATGGTTTGAAATTATCTATGATTAACCTGGAAGAAAGTTTTAAAGCCATGAATCCGGGCAAGAATTATGTGGAGTCTGAGGAGGTTGTGGCAGCAAAGGGGCAGGCGCGCAGTCTTAAAAAAATTGCAAAATCATATCAAAAAGATTTGGATAAAAAGGAGACTTTGGTTGTCGGATGGTCCGAAGTCAGCCTTGATGATGATAGCGTTACTGAAATTAAAGGTGCTTATGAATCTTCTGATTTTAGCCAGAATAGCGGCGTTATAAATGACCCTGTAAAGGCTATAACTGAAGATAATCTTGTCCAGGCAACTGTTACCAAGAGCTTGTTTGCGAAAGTAAAAGAGGCAGTAAGCAAGGCGTTTAAATTTGTTAAAAACGGATTTAAAAGATTGCCTGCCGAGACTTTCGTAGAAAGAGTTGAAAGAGAGCGTAGCGACACTGTCGAAAGAAGTCTATAAAGTTTTTGTCACGAGATCAGAGCGGCCTCATCTAAATTATACTGATGTTTTTGCTACTAAACAAAGATGTTTGAGTTCGTCATACTGCGGTTATATTCCGTCATCCTGTGGCTTGACCGCAGTATGACGAACTTTTCTGCTCCTGTTTAACTACAAAACCTCCGTTTTTCTTTGCCAAGAATATTTAGATGCGTTTGCCCTGGAAAGTAAATAGATTATTCTTGACATATAATCAGCTTTTCCATAGGTTCTGCGGGATTTGTCCGCAGGATACCAAGAGAAAGCTTGAAAATGATAAAAACTGACATAACGGTTCCCAAAAAAGCTACGGCCGCCTTAGTAATGGCGGATGGCAAGGTATTTTTTGGTTATGGTATCGGCAAAATTGGAACTGTAATAGGTGAAATTTGCTTTAATACGGGTTTAACTGGTTATCAGGAAACACTAACCGACCTTTCATATGCCGGCCAGATTATAACTTTCACATTCCCTCATATCGGCAATGTCGGCATAAATGAAGAGGATATGGAATCCACTGCTCCTTCAGCAAAAGGCCTTATTATCCGAGAGAATATAACCTCCCCATCTAATTTCAGGCAGGAAAGCCATTTAAATGACTTTCTTATAGAGCATAAGCTAACAGGCATTTGTGGCGTGGATACAAGAGCTATCACCCGTTATATAAGAACGCACGGCGCACAGAACGTAGCCATTTGTTATTTTACAAAGAAAAGCGAGCTGAATGTAGGTGTGCTAATTGAAAAAACGAATGAAGCGCCATCATTAAAGGGCATGGAGCTTGCCGCAGATGTAACTTGCGCGCAAAAGCACAAATGGGATCAAAAGAAATGGCAGCTTAGCAAAGGCCACAGCAAGCAAAGCGATTATAAATTCAAAGTAGTAGCCATTGATTACGGCGCAAAATTAAATATTTTGCGTTGCCTGGCTGAAGTTGGTTGTGACGTGACGGTCGTCCCGGCAAGAACTAGCGCCGAAGAAATTTTAAAGCTAAATCCAGACGGCATTTTTCTGTCAAATGGCCCGGGTGACCCGGCGGCAACAGGTAAATACGCTATTGTGGAGATAAAAAAGCTAATCGCAAGCGGCACTCCTATATTCGGCATATGCTTAGGTCATCAATTAATTTCCCAGGCTCTTGGTTGCACAACCACAAAAATGCACCAAGGTCACAGAGGCAGCAACCATCCAGTACAGGATCTTTACACAAAGAATGTCGAGATAACCAGCCAGAATCATGGTTTTGTGGTGACGAAAAATGCATTGCCAGATGATGTGGAAATAACCCATTTATCCTTATTTGACGATACGATCGAAGGGATAAAATCAAAGACAAAACCAGTATTTTCAGTGCAATATCACCCTGAAAGCTCCCCTGGCCCGCATGATAGTTATTATTTATTTGAAAGATTTGTGGAGATGATGGAGAATTACAGCAGGTAACGAATATGTCAAAAATCAACGAACAAACACTAGAAAAAGGCGGACTCCAACATTTCCGGTTTTTCGATGCGATAGCTGAGCTGCCTTATGTTAGTGCCATTTATCTTTTTGGCAGCCGGGCAAGAGGTGACCATTGGAAAAATTCAGATATTGACCTGGCAATTAGTTATAGTGATGATGATATTATGCACAGAAGGGTTGTTAAAGCTATAGTATCAGAAGTAGCTGATACATTCCTTGATATTGATTTGGTTGATTATGGCGACATAGGGGCTGAATTTAAAAATTTTATCGATAAAGAAAAGGTTGTTTTATATGAAAACGCATAATTTTGAAAAAGCTTTAACAAGACTGCAGGAAGCCTTAGATAGCCCTGATTCTAATGAATTTAAACTAGATGTGTGCATTAAGCGTTTTGAATTTACCTATGAAATATGTAAAAAAGCACTGGAAGCCAATCTACGAGAAATTAACGTAGTAGCAAATAATCCAAAGGAAGCAATAAAAAAATCTGGGCAGTATGGAATTATAAGAGGCCTAGAAGTCTGGGATAAAATGAGGGGTGACCGCAACGACACTTCCCACGAATATGATGAAGAGAAGGCACTCAAGATATATAAAAACATTCCCGAATATGCAAAAGAATTTAAATTTGTGTTAGATAAACTAAACACCGGAAACTAACAATGCCTAAAAGAACCGATATAAAATCCATCCTAATCATTGGCGCAGGTCCTATTGTGATTGGCCAGGCTTGTGAATTTGATTATTCAGGAACGCAAGCCTGCCAGGTGCTAAAGGCAGAGGGCTATAGAGTCATATTGGTTAACTCTAACCCGGCAACCATAATGACCGACCCGGGTTTGGCAGATGCAACTTATATCGAACCGATAACCCCTGAGATCGTTGAAAAAATCATAGCAAAAGAAAAGCCCGATGCGATTTTGCCAACTGTCGGCGGTCAAACAGCTTTAAACTGCGCAATGGATCTTGCCCACCAGGGCATTTTGGATAAATACGGCGTAGAATTAATAGGTGCAAAACCGGATGTAATTGAAAAAGCGGAAAACAGACGTTTATTCAATGATGCTATGGCCAAAATCGGCCTGGAATGTCCTAAAAACCGCGTTGTTTGCAGCATAGAAGAAGCTCTGGAGGCGTTGGATTATGTTGGCCTTCCTGCAATTATCCGCCCATCATTTACCCTTGGCGGTTCTGGCGGCGGTGTTGCTTATAACAAGGAAGAATTTGAAGCCATCGTAAAAACCGGGCTTGATGCCTCGCCAACCAATGAAGTCCAGATTGATGAGTCAATAATA
>JAJRPW010000107.1 GCA_024280585.1 Alphaproteobacteria bacterium | reverse complement strand
GTCTCTTTCGGCACTCGCTTGCGAGAATGAAAAGAAAGTCAAAATGCTACAGCAAATGTGAAAAAATGCTCGAATATTCATTCAAACTACTTATGGCAAAGTGGAATGGGGAGTTAACTATACTAAATTAACAATACCCAAATAAGTGTCTCCTTTAGCCATTATAGCCACAACATGCAAGTTATTTTCTGGACAAAAATGTGACTTATCTATATAAGCCCTTCTGATAATAGGATAGGATAGGATAGGATAGGATAGGATAGGATAGGATTTACGTAAAGTCGTCTTTTTGTTTGTTTCGTCGTTAAAAATAACCTAAAAATGCTCATGTACTTCGTGTACACACCGTTTTTTAGAACATTTTTGCCTAAAAACAATTCAAAAATACTCGTCATGCATAAGTCCTATAGGAGATAGTAATTGACCAAAAAAAAGCTTTATATAAAAACTTATGGCTGCCAGATGAATATTTATGATTCGTTGCGGATGGAAGATGTTATGCGCCCATTTGGTTACGAATCATGTAACGAGCCAGCTGGTGCCGATATGGTGATCCTAAATACCTGTCATATAAGGGAAAAAGCGGCTGAAAAAGTTTATTCCGAATTAGGACGCATCAAGCGTGAAAAGGATAAAAACAAGAAGATGATTATTGCCGTTGCCGGATGTGTGGGGCAGGCCGAAGGTGATGAAATATTCCGGCGCGCGCCTTATGTCGATGTTGTAGTGGGGCCGCAATCATATCAAAGCCTGCCGGATTTGGTAGGTAAAGTGCAAAGAGAAAGTGGGCATGCTATAAATCTGGAGTTTGAGGATGATAAATTTGACCAGTTACCCGAAGAACATGCGCCACAAGGAGTGAGCGGCATCCTTTCCATTCAGGAAGGCTGCGATAAATTCTGTACTTTTTGTGTGGTTCCTTATACGCGCGGTGCGGAATATTCCCGCGATGTTCCGGCGATTTACCGAGAGGCGATAAAACTTGTTGCAAATGGAGCGAAGGAAATAACCTTGCTTGGGCAAAATGTTAATGCGTTTCACGGGTCAGACTGGAATTTAGGACAACTTATAGAGCATATTTCCAAGATCGAAGGGCTGGAGCGCATCCGTTACAGCACACCGCATCCACGCGATATGCATGAGGATTTGTATAAGCAGCATTGGAATAATCCCAAGCTTATGCCGTTTTTGAACCTGCCGGTGCAGTCAGGGTCTAACCGGATTTTGGAAAAAATGAATCGCAAGCATAAGCGTGATGATTATTTCAAAATTATTGACCGCATTCGTGAAAAACGCACCGATATGCAGTTTAGCTCAGACTTTATTATTGGATTCCCCGGCGAAACGGATCAGGATTTCGAAGATACTATGGATCTGGCGCGCCGTGTTGGGTTTGTACAAGGCTATTCATTTAAATATAGCCCGCGTCCGGGAACACCTGGAGCCGATATGGATGACCAGGTGCCAGAGGAAGTTAAAAATGAGCGCTTGCAGCGCTTTCAGGCGTTGGTCAACGAGCAGCAACTAGCTTATAATAAGTCGTGCATTGGGAAAGTAATGCCGGTTTTATTTGAAAAACCTGCTAAATATGCCGGGCAAATTGTTGGCCGCAGCGAATATATGCAATCGGTTACCGTTGAAGGCGGCGAAGAGTTGATCGGGCGAATCGCTGATGTGGAGGTTACCGCAGGACGAGGCAATAGCTTGGGTGGAGTGGTTACCGACTAGGTTCTGTTGTGAATTTTCCCATAGTGGCCTGCAAACGCCGATTTTCTGCGCTTGTTGTTTATCAAGTACTTTTACGTACGTTGCGATACGGTTTTCAAAAAACAGCATTTTCGGCTCACTCTGGAAATTTTACAACGAAACCTAAGGCAAAATAGTTAATTATTAACTATTTTACCCTGATATTCACCTTAAAAATTTGGTAAAACATTCTTTGTTATCAAGGCATTTATCGTTAGCAGGGCACTTTATAGCAATAGTAAGCCCCTTTTCCAGGGCGGATTTTACCCCCTCCAGACGTTTTATTTCTGCGGAAATAACTGCAATTTTTTGCTGAGTTTCAGCTCTGATATCCGCACATTTCATCTCAACGCCGTAATCTTGTAGAAGAGCCTTAATCTCTTTTAAAGAAAAAGTGAGATCTTTATAATGCTTAACCAGACGTAATATCAAGACTGTTTTTGGATGAAAATAACGATAGCCATTGCTGGATCTATAATCATTTTGAACTATACCTTGCTCTTCGTAAAATCTTATTGTTTGCACACTAAAGCCCGTCTCTTTTGCTACAGCGCCTATCCTTAAATGTTTTATTTGCATAAAATAAAATCTACCTAATTAATTTCATATTATAATCAGCTTACATAGTATTTTTCATTTGAATTGACCGGGCATTATTCTGCAAATTCACAAAATTCGTCCCCGCCTGAGTTTATGCTCACTTGGTGCGAGAGCGGACTATGTAAAATCCAGGCTAAAATTTTGTTTATCTTAAATTACTACGGTCACTACAAAGCAAAAATACTATTTAAAAACTCTTAGGACAGGCATTGTAAACTATCTATTCACTATAGAGTCAATAAATTATTTAAGGCTTTATCCAGGCTCTGTTAACAAAATAATGGCATTGTTAATTTAGTATAGTTAACTCCCCATTCCACTTTGCCATAAGTAGTTTGAATGAATATTCGAGCATTTTTTC
>JAJRPW010000106.1 GCA_024280585.1 Alphaproteobacteria bacterium | reverse complement strand
GCAGTATGACGAACTTATTTGTATATATTTTGTTGCAAAATCATCAGCGTAATTTAGATGCGTTTGCCCTGGTGCCATAAATAATGCTTGAAATATATTTCAAATTGTTATATATAAATTACAGGAACCCTTATTATTCTAAGTGGAGGTTATCATGGGCAACGAATCATCTCTTTCAGGCCGCAAATCAGCCCCTCCTGCAATCATTTCCAGTCAAAAACCAGGCTTATCTGCAAACACAATAAAAATAATAGAGGATTTAAGAGCTGCAGATCCCGTTTATGCAAAACTCGTTAGGCAAGTGATAATGCTTACTATATTAGACGATATGTCACGAACCACCTCGCAAGACGAACAAATTGCTCTTATATTTTTTGCGGTGGCGTATTGCGCCGTTTACACTCCTCAAGAAATTAAAGATTCTGCAGAATTATCTAAAACACCAGAAGGCGATGGCGATGGTAGCTTGCTCAATGATTTTTTATCACAAATTCCGCCTGACTGGATGTCACTGAATCCAATTACATTCTGGCAAGAACATAAAGAGAGAACTACGCCAATAAAGATATCAGACTTAATGGACGCTCTTGAAGCAGGGGAAGCCGACAAGAAAAACCCTGCAACTTTTGCATCTGCTGAAGAGACTCCTAACAAATGGGAATTAAGAATATTACAAAGTAATTCCAAGCGAAATGCCGCCCTCACTTCTTCTTCGCGTACGGATTCGCGCTTTTCCTGAACATAACTCGCAGTGGCACTCCCGGCAGGTTAAAATCCTCACGCAGGCTATTCATCAAATAACGTTTATAACTATCCGGCAGATCCTCCGGCTTATTAACGAAAATAGTGAATGTCGGCGGGCGATTATTGCCCTGCGTAATATATTTAAGGCGAATCCGGCGATTATTCTTGCCAAGCGGCGGCAAATGCTTTGATTCGACATATTTCATCCAGTCATTTAGCTTCGCCGTTGTAATACGTTTGTTCCATATTTCATAAGCCTCAAGCCCGGCCTTCACCGCATCTTCAACATTATAGCCCTTCAGCGCTGACATGGTAATCATCGGAACACCCCGAATTTGCGGCAGCAACTCCTCAACTTTATATTTCAATTCTTTCAAAGTTTCCGACTTATTCTTGATCAAATCCCATTTATTCAAGGCGATCACCACAACTCGCCCTTCTTTTATAATCCTATCAGCAATGGAAATATCTTGTTTTTCAAATGGTTGTGTCGCATCAATCATAAGCAAACCGATATGTGCGAAACGGATAGCACGCATCGAATCACCCACCGATAATTTCTCAATTTTGCCATTAATACTAGCTTTTCGGCGAATTCCAGCTGTATCAATCAAGCGCACATTCTGATCGCCATATTTCCAGTCAATCGCGATTGAATCACGAGTTATTCCCGCTTCTGGCCCGGTCAGCACCCGCTCTTCACCAAAAATCCGGTTTAAAAGCGTTGATTTGCCGGTATTTGGCCGCCCCACGATCGCCATTTGAATATGCTTATCGTCGCCGGCCCTTCTCGTTTCAACCTCCAAATCCCCGACTTCATAGTCATACTCTGCTTTAAACGGCGCAATTGCGTCATATAAATCAGCCATCCCTTCATTATGCTCGGCTGAAATCGCCGCCATATGCTTAAAACCAAGGCGCATCGCCTCTTTATAGCCCTCATCGCCGTGTGCGCCTTCACATTTATTAACCGCTACAATCACCGGTTTGTTCTTTTTGCGCACCCAATTTGCGAAGAATTTATCCGCCGGTGTCATACCCGCACGACCATCGACAACTACCATACACAAGTCCGATTCTTCAACAGCAGCCTGGGTTTGCAGCATCATACGATTTTCCAGCGCACCCTTTTCCGCCTCCTCCAAGCCTGGCGTGTCAATCAATTTGAACTCCAAGGATGCAATTCGCCCATCGCCCTCACGTCGATCGCGCGTCAAACCCGGCATATCATCAACAAGCGCGTGCTTCGATCCGGTTAAGCGATTGAATATAGTCGATTTTCCGACATTAGGTCGACCAATTATAGATATCGTAAAAGCCATATGATATATCTGTGATTAATTTTCGACGCTTTATACAGGTAAAGTCAGGAAATAGCAACAATATTATTATTATAAGGGGGTGGAGACGTCCGAAACCACCCCATCATCCACACTCAAAAACTGCGCCTTCCCCCGCAGATCCTCAAATAATGAACCATCAGTTCCCGTCATCCACACCTGCGCTTTCATTTCCAGAAATTCGTTGAATAACGTCGCTCTGCGCGCCTCATCAAGGTGAGCCACCACCTCATCGAGCAATAAAACCGGCACGGAATTCTTCCACAACGCCTTTGCTCGCGCCTCTGCCATAATAATCGACAGCAGCAAAGCCTTCTGTTCGCCGGTTGAGCAAGACGCCGCCGGCATATTTTTTTGCGCATGAGTCACTACAAAATCGCTACGGTGCGTGCCAACACTAGTGCGTCCGGTTCGCGCATCATTTTCACGTGCATCATGCAATTTTTTTCGCAATTCCTCTTCAACCTGCAATGCGCTATTATTTGATACCGCCAACTCGACAGCCCCATCTACGCCAATTGTTGCCTTTGGAAACTCCGTCGGAGCCTGCCAAATCGACTTTTGAATAATCTCAATCGCGCTAATTCGCGCCGCAGCTATTGCAATCGCCCGCTCTGCTATCTTATTTTCAAGAACGGCAAGCCAACTCGTATCGGGTTGCCCTTGCAGCAATTTTGCCCGCTCCCGCACCGAATATTCGTATGAATAAACCCGTGATGCATGCTCTGGATCGAAATTATAAACCAACCGGTCAAGGAATTTGCGTCGGTCAGAAGTCGGGCCTACAAACAAGCCGTCCATCTGAGGAGTTAACCACATCACACTGAATATCCGTGCCAATTCCGCCTGACCACGAGTTTTTTCACCATCAATTTTAACGATTCTTTTGTTACCAGCAATATTATTATCCCGCCCGGTTCCAACTTGATATTCTTCAAAATCAGAGCAAATATCAGCCGCCACACCCCAGGGATATACACCTGATTCATCGATTCTATCGACCAATTCCAGCTTAACATTTCGCAACCCTCTGCCCGGAGATAAGAACGAAATTGCCTCCAAAATATTGGTTTTGCCCGAACCATTTAGACCAGTTAAAACAACCGGATCCGAAGAAAAATCCAGTCGTAAATTAGAATAATTACGGAAATTTGTGAGGGTCAATTTTTTTACACAGCAGCTACTAGCCCGCGTTTTTTGGTCAATTTTTTTCGCATTATCCATTTATAAAAAACCTTGCCTAAACCTTCTCTGTAATTTTATCAATCAACCTATCAATTTTCTTCAATTTATCTGGTAAATGCTGAATCATTGCCGCTAAATCTTTAACACTATCCTTCACTTTTGCGCTCGCGCCCAGATTTTCCCGCGCCCAGATTTTAATCCATTTTTCCGCCTGCTGCCACATATTCACCTGTGGATATAATTTTTGCCCGACACCCTCGATTAAAACCATAGTTTTTTGCAGCAAAAGCAGTTGCGGCTGCGTTTCCATTTCAAAATCTTCTGTCACTTTAAACAATAAGGCCAGCAATCTGGCAATCGACACCTGATTAGCCGGAAGCCCCATAATCGGTTCGCCAATTGCCCGGCAGGCCAGTGCAAAATCATGTTCCGACTTTTCCTTTGGCACATATCCGGCATAAAAATGCACCTTGGCCACATGCTCATAATCGCCCGTTAAAAATCCCCGTAAAATCTCGGCCACATACAGCCTGGTTTGCTTATCCAGTCGGCCCATTATGCCGAAATCAACCGGAACAATATCACCATTTTGATTTACAAATAGATTGCCCGGATGAACGTCCGCATGGAAAAAACCGTCGCGAAAGGCCTGGTTTAAAAAGCTTATCGACAAACGTTCGCTCAGCTGCGCGAAATCATGGCCGGCATCAGCCAAGGCATTCACATCATTTATTGGAATTCCGTCAATCCATTGTGTTGTTAAAACTCGACGCGAAGTCAGGCTCCAATAGATTGACGGTACGTAAAACCCTTCGTCAGACGCGCAATTAGACTTTAGCTCCGATGCGGAAGCCGCCTCCATCCTCAAATCCAACTCTTTTTGCACCGTATCAGCAAACATATCGACAATTGCAACCAATTTCAGCCTTTTAAAGCGGGTGAACCGACTCGAAAAGCGAGCAAATGAGTAAAACAATTTAATGTCACGATAGAAAGCCTTTTCGATTTTCGGGCGCAGAATTTTTACCGCTACAACCTCGCCATATTTCGTTGTGGCTTTGTGAACTTGCGCGATTGACGCCGCTGCTACAGACTCATCATCAAACTCGGTAAATAATTTTTCGACTGGTTTTCCCAGTTCTTTTTCAATAGATTTCCGCACATATTTTGTTGGAAATGGCGGCATTTTATCTTGCAGAAGCGTTAAATAATCCGCGATTTCCTGGCCGATTATATCTGGCCTGACCGCTAATGATTG
>JAJRPW010000105.1 GCA_024280585.1 Alphaproteobacteria bacterium | reverse complement strand
GCCAGCGACCGACTAACTTCGTAAGCAAAATCAACATGACCCGGTGTATCCATCAGATTCAAGATGTATGTCTGCCCATCATTTGCTTTATATTCGAGACGAACCGTCTGCGCCTTAATGGTTATACCGCGTTCACGCTCAATATCCATATTATCGAGCACCTGTTCTTGCATTTCACGATCTTCCAGGCCATCGCATTCCTGAATCAAGCGATCGGCAAGAGTAGATTTACCATGGTCGATATGGGCGATTATCGAGAAATTTCTGATTTTTGATAGCTTAGTCATTGTTTTTTATAATACTCTATAAGATATTCAAGGATTTTTGTAGCATCTTGGGAGTCATAAAAAACAATCATTTGCTTATTAAATTCCAGTCTGTTTGTCGCTTTTATGTTTAAAATATTCCAGCCATTTTCAAGTAATATACCATTCATCATCAAGCGCGAACTGCGCTTATTACCATCGAAAAAGAATTGGTTAACGGCGCTAAACAAGAAAAATACCAAGGCTTTTTGCAACGGATTTTCAATATGGTTTATTTCTTCGATGTTTTCCTGAAAAATTTCTTCCAATTGGTCGGCTTTTGGTGGTTTGAATTCTGTTCCGCCGATATTAACCTCCGCACTTCTAAACTTACCCCATTCAATGGCTTCTTCTTTAGCCACAATTGCTTGCAGGTTACAAAAAATTTCTTTGTCAGTGTTAAAATTATTGTCTTCAACTATTTGGATTAATTTTTCCCAGCTTTCATTTTGATTTAAAATTTGTTGTTCATCAGATAATTTATGACCGCCAATAGTTATTCCTTCAAGCAGAGTCTGTACTTCTGGAAACGTCATAGGATTGCCCTCTAACGCCGCAGTATTATGGACATAAGATACACAATCTTTCTTAGCTAAAGCAACCGCCAGCTTCTTATCGGGATTAATTTTTACCGAATTAAGTAATTTTTCAATATGCTGTTTGTCGTATAAAAAATTCATTACCCTCTTAAAATCCCACCCATTTTCGTGACGCAATCAATAACTTTATCGCTAACTGATTCTAGCTCGGCCTCGGTTAATGTGCGGTCAGTGGCTTGTATTGCAACCGATAATGCAACAGATTTTTTGCCGTCTTCAACGCCTTTACCTTGATATATATCGAATAATGAGACATCTGTTATTAGCTTTTTGTCAGAATTTTTTGCGGCTCTTAATATATCTCCAGCAGGAATTTTATCATCGATAATGAATGCAAAATCGCGATTTGATGCCTGAAATTCAGATGTTTCCAACCTAGCTTTTGCCTTGGATTTTCTAATCCTGGCCGGTGGGATATTGCCAAATAAAACCTCAAAGCCAACGATTGGACCTTTAACATCCAGCTCTTTTAGAATTTTTGGGTGAATTTCGCCGAAAGTTCCAAGTATAGTTTTGCCAAGTTTTAAAACTCCTGAGCGTCCTGGATGATACCAATTCGCAGCCGCCGTTGAAACCTGCAAGTTTGCAAGTGGCGCACCGGCTGCCTCTAACGCGGCTAAACAATCAGCTTTTGCATCAAAAACATCAACCACGCGATCGGTTTTATAGATGTTTTTATCAGCAGTTTTTCCGGATCGTATTCCTGCACAAACCTGTTTTTGGCCATCTGGTTTTGTGCTTTCAAAGATTAAACCTATTTCAAAAAATGCCGTATCGGCGAAGCCGCGGTCAGAGTTTCTACCGACAGCATCGATCAAATTTGGCAGGATAGACGGGCGCATACAGTCCAAATCACTACTGATCGGATTTAATAATTTCAAATTATCAGACCCGCCATTGAATAATTTTGCCTTGTCTGACTTCATAAATGACCAGGTGATCGCCTCGGTCATACCGCGCAAAGCCAGTGCACGTCTTGTATTTGAAGTTCTAATTTGGGTCGGGCTTAGGACTGCTTTAAATCCACTGTCATCTTGTGGCAATGCAGAGGTTGGGATTTTGTCATAGCCATAAATGCGCACCACTTCCTCGACTAAATCAACAGGGCCTTCAACGTCGCTTCGCCATGATGGAACGGATATTTTTTTGCCATTTACTTCAAAGCCAAGGGCTTCAAGAATTTTTTTGATTTGTACATCAGATACATCAACTCCACCAAGGGATTTAACCATTTTAAAGTCAAAATTAATTTGCCTTTGCCATTTTGGTTTTTTACCGGCAACGACAAATTTACTCGCTGTTCCTCCGCATAAATCCAAAATCATGCTGGATGCAATTTCAGCAGCTTTTTCAATAAAATCAGGGTCGACATTGCGTTCAAAACGATATCTGGCATCGGTTAAAATGTCTAACTTACGGCCGGTTTTCGCCACCAAAACAGGGTCGAATAATGCTACTTCCAGAAATACATCTGTGGTTTCATCCGAACATCCGCTTTCTAATCCACCGATAACGCCGCCAAGAGCCTGAATTTTTTTATCATCGCAAACAATGATCATGCCGTCTTCGAGCGTGTATTCATTATCGTCTAAAGCTGTTAATTTCTGGCCTTTTTTGGAAAGACCAACTGATAAATTACCGCTTATTTTTTTTGCATCGAATACATGTAAAGGCCGGCCAAATTCATAGGAGATATAGTTAGTTATATCAACCAGCGTTGAGATTGGCTTTAGGCCAATGCTGCGCAATTTATTTTGTAACCATTCAGGTGATGCGCCGTTTTTTATGCCTTTGAAATAACGTCCAATAAACATTGAGCAGGCTTGATTATCTATAACTTCTATACCTATGGAAGAGTCGAATTGACCTGCTATTGCTTTGGATTTGAGTGTTTTTAATTTTCCTAAACCAGCAGCGGCCAAGTCACGCGCGATGCCGTAAACACCTAAACAGTCACCACGATTTGGCGTGATGGCGATCTCAATAACAGGGTCGTTTAATCCTGCAACTTCTGCATACTTCTTAGCTAAATTATCATTTGATGCAGGTAGCTCAATGATGCCCGCACCATCCTCGCCGACACCAAGTTCAGCAGCCGAACAAAGCATGCCATGGCTTTCAACGCCGCGAATTTTTGAGGCTTTTATTTTCATGCCATTGGTTGGAATTACAGTGCCAACCGGGGCTAAAACTACGTTAATACCAGCGCGGGCATTGGGCGCACCGCAGACTATTTGCAGCTCCTCTGTGCCGGTATTTACCCTGCAAATCTGTAGTTTGTCAGCATCGGGGTGTGGTTTTGCTTCCAAAATTTGAGCAATTTGAAAGGCCTCCAATTCTTTTGATTTATCCGTTACCTCCTCAACTTCCAATCCGATTGCAGTTAGTTTTTCTGATATTTCTTCCAGGCTTGCTTTCGTGTCAAGATGTTCTTTTAACCAGTTAAGTGTGAATTTCATTATGCCAGCCCTCCGGTTTTAGAAGGTATGTTGAGCGCAGAAAAACCATAGTGATTGAGCCACCTGATATCGCAATCGAAGAAATTTCTCAAATCAGGCGCACCATATTTCAACATGGCCAAACGTTCGATGCCAAGGCCAAATGCAAAGCCTTGATATTCCTCCGGGTCAATTCCGACATTGGTCAAAACATTCGGATGCACCATCCCGCAGCCTAAAATTTCTAGCCAGTCTTTGCCCGCACCGATGGTTATTTTGCCATCCTGGCGCGCGCAACCAATATCAACTTCAGCAGATGGTTCGGTGAATGGGAAAAACGATGGGCGAAAACGCAGCGGCACTTCATCAACTTCGAAAAATGCTTTTAGAAATTGGTGTAAGCAACCTTTTAAATGCCCCATGTGAATATCTTTGTCGATGTAAAGCCCTTCAATCTGGTGGAACATAGGCGTATGAGTTATATCATAATCGCTACGATAAACCCGCCCCGGCGCAATAAATCTGAATGGCGGTTTGCCCTCCTGCATTTTACGGATCTGTACAGATGATGTGTGTGTGCGCAAAACCATCGGGTCTTCACCGTCATTTGCCGGCAGATAAAATGTATCCTGCATTTGCCTCGCTGGATGATTTGGCGGAATATTAAGCGCAGTAAAATTATGAAAGTCATCTTCAATCTCCGGCCCTTCTTCGACAGAAAATCCCATATCAGCCAATATGGCTACACATTCGTCGATTACCCGAGAAATAGGATGAATCTTTCCAACTTGCTCATTTCTTATAGGCAAGCTTACATCAACCGATTCTGACGCTAATTTTTTATTTAATGCCGCATCTTCCAGTATTTCTTTTTTTGCAGCAATAGATTGCTCGACTGCAACCTTGGCCTTATTAACTATTGCCCCAAAATTTTTTCGTTCTTTGGGAGGTAGCTTTCCAATTTGCGATATTTGTGAGGAGATAAGCCCTTTCTTGCCCAAATATTTAACTCTAACCTCATCAAGTGATGCAAGGTTTGCGGCTTTATTAACGGCTTCCAGCGCTTCTTTTTGTAGTATTTCCAGGTCGCTCATGATTAATATTCATTTATATACGTTGATAATAAAAAAGACGAAATAGTTTGTACTACTATCTCGCCTTTTTTTCAAATCCATATTGCTTAGGCTATGTTGCAAAATTCACAACAGCACCTAATACTTAAGCAGCTTTATTCTTCTTCAAAGCATCGCTTGCTTTTTGAGCAATGGCTTTAAAGCCAGCTTCGTCTGTAACAGCGATGTCAGATAAAACTTTACGATCAATTTCAATTCCAGCTAATTTGATACCGTTGATAAATTGAGAGTATGTAAGCCCGTTTAATCTCGCCGCAGCATTAATACGCTGGATCCAAAGCTTTCTGAAGTCACGTTTTTTAGTCCGACGATCACGATATGCATATTGCAAACCTTTTTCAACACGTTCAATCGCAACTTTGAAACAATTTTTTGCGCGGCCACGATAGCCCTTAGCCATCTTTAAAACTTTTTTGTGACGCGCTTTACTTACCTTACCACTTTTTGCTAGTGCCATATGCTTTACTCCCTATTTCTTTTTTCTTATAAATAACTTAATAATTTTTGCATCTGCAGAACATAGCAATGACATAGCGCGCTGAGTTCTAAGGAATCTCTTATTGCGCTTAACCATTCCATGTTTTTTCCCAGCTGGCTTATGCTTAATTTTACCGGTAGCGGTAATTTTGAAGCGTTTTTTAACGCTACTTTTAGTCTTCATTTTTGGCATTTTATCCTCACAAATTAAAGGTTTATGAAAAGCTTGCAGGCATGCCATTAGCCCACAATACTTAAATAAGGACGCAAATCATACACCTAACCTGGTTAAATGCAAGGGAATTTATAAATGACTCCAGGGATACCTAGACACTGTTAGCTAATTCGCTATAGCGAATTAGCTAACAGTGTCTATATTAGCTTCTTAATCCCCCCTTCACCTAAGAGTCTAATTAGGAATGGATTCGGCTGTGGTCGGGATCGCCATAAATAAATTCACCCCATCCCTGTTAATCAACAACAGCACTGACTTTCTTTTATTTGCGATAGCTTTTTTAATTAGTCCCACAACCTCTTTCACATTTTTCACCGGAGTCTGATTAACCGCCACTATTACATCACCGGCAATAAGCGGTTTGCTGGCAGCAAGACTATCACTTTCAATATCCAGAATTAACGCGCCTAAAACACTATCATCAATAGCAAATTTTTCCCTGATTTTTTCTCGTAAATCAGACAGCCCCAAGCCAAGAATTTTATCATCCGGCTTAAATTTATCCGCATCATTTCTGAAAGAATCATCCTCGGCCAGCTCACCGGCCTCTTGCTCCTCGTTTAATTTTGCTACAGTTACCACCAGCGTTTTCTTCTTTTCATTACGCCACACAATCACTGCCACTTTTTTATTTACCTCTGTTTCTGCAACAATACGAGGCAGCTTACGCATAGTCGCAACATTTTTTCCATCGAAAGACAATACAACATCACCCGATAAAATTCCGGCTTTATCCGCCGGGCTACCCTTCGTCACCTCCAAAACCAGCGCGCCCATAGTTTCAGCCAGATCAAGGCTTTCCGCAATATCATCCGTTACAGTCTGGATTTTTACCCCAAGCCAACCTCTTTTTAAATGGCCAGTTTCCTTAAGTTGTTTTACCACAGGCCAGGAAAGCGCGGAAGGGATGGCAAAACCAATCCCGACATTACCGCCTGACGGCGAGAATATCGCCGCATTAACTCCAATCACCTCGCCCTTCATATTAAACATCGGTCCGCCCGAATTGCCACGATTTATTGCCGCATCAGTCTGAATAAAATCGTCAAATGGCCCGGCATTTATATCCCTTGCCCGCGCTGAAATTATTCCAGCCGACACCGCCCCACCCAAACCAAAAGGATTGCCGATTGCTATCACCCAATCTCCCACCCTCGCTTTATCAGAATTACCCCATTTTACAAACGGCAGTTTTTCATCACTTTCTACCTTAAGTACGGCTATATCAGTTTTTGCATCCTTGCCAATTACCTTCGCTTGCAGCTTTTTATCATTGCTAAGCGTTACGGTTATTTCATCGGCTTGTTTTATTACATGGTAATTTGTGACGATATAACCATCTGCGTCAATGATAAAACCCGACCCCAAAGACGTGGTTTTATGTTCCATTGACTGGCCATCATCTTTGTAAAATTTCTTGAATAATTCCGGCAAATCACTAAACGGAGAACCACCTGGTACATTAAATGAATTCAGTCCGGAAAAGGGATCCTGCCCGCCTTCAATTGTCTGGGTTGTAGAAATATTCACTACAGATGGAGTCAACTCCTCCACTAAATCAGCGAAACTCTCCGGCGCAGATTTTGCATTTGCAACATTTGAAAACAATATCACAACAGCGCATAGTAACAATTTTTGCATATAAATCATGACGTTTACCTGCCATTAACACTACTGAAATACTTCATAAACTCACTTTTTGGCGATAGCACCATTCTAGTGTCACTTTTTGTCATGCTTACACGATAAGCCTGCATTGACCGATAAAAATTATAAAATTCCGGGTCACGACCAAAGGCTTGTGCGAATGTTTTTGTCGCAACAGCATCACCTTGACCGCGAATTATCTGCGAATCCCTTTCGGCATTTGCAATAATTATCGTCGCCTCTTTATCCGCCGTTGAGATAATAATTTTCGCTTGCTCTTTACCTTGCGCGCGATATTCACGAGCCTCTTTATTTCTGTCAGTGAACATACGTTTAAAAATCGCGGAAGAATTTTCTTTCGGCAAATCAGCCCGGACGATTCTCACATCAAAAACCTCGATACCAAAATCGCGGGCTTTATTACTCACATCCGTTTTAATTTTTTCCATAACCTCTTTACGTGCGTCCGTAAGCAGCGTTTTTAAAGGGATAGCCCCGATTGCATCACGCAGACTGGCTTCAAATATTTTATCCAGCTTGTTATTAATTCCGCGTTGATTCGTAACTTTTTCATAGAAAGTTAATGGGTTTATAATTTTATACTTGGCAAAAGCATTCACTGTTAATGTCTTTTTTTCCAGATCAAGAATTTCTTTATCCGTTGCTTCGAAATTCAAAATCCTGCTATCGAAATAAACCACATTCTGAATAAACGGCTTCTTAAATTTTAATCCCGGTTCATTGATAAAACTAACCTTTTTTTCGCCATCTTTAAATTCTACCGGCTTGCCAAATTCAAGAACTATCGCCTGCCTTGTTTGCTCTACAATAAAAAATGAGTTTAGCCCCAAAAATACCAATATCGCGAGAATTATTATGATCATTTTTTTATTCATTATTTTTTCTCCAATTCTTTAAGTGGTAAATATGGCACCACACCGCCTGTACCGCTTGTATCCAAAACTATTTTATCCATACCTTTAAATATGCCTTCCATAGTTTCCAGATATATCCGCTTTCTTGTCACTTCTTTGGCTTTTCTATACTCGTTATAGACCGACAAAAATATCTTCGCCTCACCTTCTGATTTTGCGACAACCTGCTCTTTATAGCCCTGTGCCTCCTGCAGTAATTTTTGCGCATGACCACGAGCGACAGGAATAACCTCCTTGCTTCGCGCCAAAGCAGTATTAATAATTTCCTGCTTATTAATAATCGCGGCCTGCACGTCCTTGAACGCTTCATCAACCGTTGTTGTAATTGATTCTGTGGCTAATACCCCGTCTTCATTAGCTGTAATGCTTTCCACCCTGATCGAACTTCTCGGTGGAACTCCGCGCATATTCACCTCTTCAATACGGATGCCTATATCATAAGAATCCATTATTTCCTGGAGCAATATCTTAGTATCTAGCTGCGCTGCAGTCCTGCCTTCCGATAGAATATCATTAAGCGGAGTCGTTCCTATCACTTCGCGCAATGCACTTTCAGCCGCATCCCGAACCGTTGTTTGTGGATCATATACATTAAACAGGAATTTATTTGCATCGGAAATCTGCCACTGCACCTCACAATTCACATCAATAATATTCTCATCGCCCGTCAACATCAACATCTCCCGACTGCTCGAAGAATCACGTGAATAACGCCCTCTGGACGGGTTGGAAATCTGCCCGATTTCTGTTTTATAACGATCAGTAACACTTATTTTGATAACTTTTTCAATGGGAACCGGCCAATGATAATTCAAGCCGGGACTAGTGGTTTCTACATATTTACCAAAGCGTAAAACCACACCTTCTTCTTTCGTATTCACTGTATATACACCAGATGCCAACCACAATAATAAAGCAATTGAAACCATTACTATTGCCACAGATTTATTCGGTAAAGCACCGTTTTTTTTGCCACCGGAACCACCGCCTCCACCAAAAATATTTGTAACCTTCTTCTGCATTTTCTGGATTAATACATCAATATCCGGATTTTGAGGTGCGGAAGGTCTCTTACCCTGAGACCCATTGCCCCATGGCTCTTGCCCCCATGGACCTTTTTTATTTTTTTCTTGATCGTCATCATCCCAAGGCATATATATACATCCTTATATTAATATGTTATTAAGTACGGTAGTTTTTGTACTCTAGTAGTTATATATAGTATTTTATAAATTAAATCTCTACTAGAAGCCATTAATTTTATAATATTTTAGCGTATTAAAAATACGTGAATCTTATAAAGTTGATGAACAACAACGTAGGAATTAATTTAGGAAATACTATAAACTAAACGGAGTAATTTTCAAGAGAATGTATTGGTTTAAAAAAGATATTAGTGAAGAAAAAATTTTACGGGAACTTAGCAAAATAAATTATCCAGATAGCGGCAAAGATATTGTTAGCGAAGGCGGCGTATCTGCAATTATCATCAAAGGCGATAAAGTCTCTTTTGCTTTGGATTTAAAAAATAACGATGCTGCAAACGCCGAGAATTTACGAAATGAGTGCATCAAGCGCGTTAAAAAAATCAAGGGGGTGGGCGAAGCATCCGTTGTTGTCACCGCTGAAATCGCTAATAATAATATTGGCGTACCAGGTTTAAAAAAACTTGAAGGTGTTAAAAAAATTATTGCCGTAGCATCGGGTAAGGGCGGAGTTGGCAAATCAACAATCACTGTAAATCTAGCTGCAGCCCTTACTAAGCAAGGCTTAAAAATTGCAATTGCTGATGCGGATATTTATGGCCCGTCTATCGCAAAAATGCTTGGAATAACCAAGCAGCCGCAACTAGACAGTGCAAAAAAAATGATTCCTCTGAAAAATCATGACATTGAATTTATTTCGATGGGCAACCTCGTTGATAGCAAAACCGCGACTATATGGCGTGGCGGTATGGCATCCAAGGCCTTGTATAAATTATTACTCGGTGTTACCTGGAAAAATATTGATTGTTTATTGATTGATATGCCCCCTGGCACCGGCGATATTCAGCTTAGCCTGGCCAAAAATTTTAAAGTAGACGGTGCAATAATCGTTTCAACTCCGCAAGAAGTTGCATTGATTGACGTACAGAAATGTGTCGATATGTTCAACAAAGTCAAAATTCCCATTTTGGGCCTTATCGAAAATATGAGTTATTTTGAGGACCCTATTTTGCAGAATAAAACCTATATTTTCGGCAAGAAAGGAGCGCAGAATTACGCCAAAAATGAAGATATAAAATTCCTGGGCGAAGTGCCGCTAATTCCGCAAATCAGACAAGCATCCGATAACGGCAAAATAAATGAGGTTGCTTTAAAGGCTAATTTCCTTAATATGGCAATGATAATAAAAGATGAATTGGAGAATTAAATGAATAGCGAAGAATTAATTATTAAAGTTATGAAGGATAATAACTGTCACGGCCAGGATAACATGATCGTCCCTGCCGATTTAATAAAGAAATGCCAGAAAAGCGATGGTCGCGACCCAAAATCTCTTGAATCCGCCCTTATAAGCCTCATCGACCAAGACGTTGTGGAATATGAGATGGATGACAACCTGGTCACCACCCAACTTTGGCTGCTTTAATATTACCTTGAATTCCTACGGCTCCTGGCAAAGCGAAAACACTATAGTTAGCGGGGAAACTGCCATTTTTGCTGCCTAACCTTCAGATGTTAGTTTAATCTTCGAGCCTTCAAGCAAAGTATCTATATAAGATCGAATAGCTTTGGTAGAAATATCCTGAGCTATCGCGCCTTTAACCTTATCATAGGGAAGAGCTATAGCATCCTTTTTTCCTTCCAGCTTGATAATGTGCCAGCCAGACTGAGTTTTCACAGGTGCAGAAATTTTTCCAACTTTCAGCTTAGAAAGAACATCTTCAAACTCTTTGTACATACCACCACTGATCAAATATCCCAAATCACCACCGGATTCAGATGTAGACTTATCAATAGATTCCGCCTTTGCCAGTTTATCAAACGCTTCTTTTTTTAGCCTTCTAACAATTTTATTGGCATCCTCTTTCGAACCCAGTAATATATGCTTGGCTTTATATTCAGTCTTACCTTTCAACTCTTTTGATAAAATTTCATATCTGGCCTTAATTTTTTCTTCCGATACGGAGCTTTTCGCTATATTTGATATAAGTGCATTTTTTATAATTTGATTAGAAAAACTCTCCACTTTTTTCTTCACATCCTCACTTTGATCAAGGCCTTCTTTCTTCGCCTCTTTTAACAGCAAATTTTACGCTGCTATTTCTCTTATAATGATCATTTTCCCTTTATCATCCAAAGCATCAAAACTTACGCCCTTTTTTCCTTTGGAAAGCAAAACTAATCTTTCACTAGCCTCGGATTTGTAGACTGGAGTACCGTCTATCTCTGCGACTATCACATCTTTTGTATTAAAAAAATCATCCTTATTTTGCACCAGGAAAATCCCAACTCCGACTAGAACAACCAGCCCCGCTAGTGCGATAGCCTTTTTAGTGATATCATTCTTATTTGACGCTTGCCCCATTTTTAATCCCTCTTTTATTATTTAACCTCAGAATACTAACGCGTATATTTGAGTAATCAACTATTTATTTATTTTTCTTTCAATGTTAATTCGGGATAAGAAATTTCTTGAATTTTTGCAAGCTGCCGGCACCCTAAAGGCTCTAAAAGCAGATTCCTCCATTTTTCTTCCCATCCATTATGGTGTGCAACATTTTTAATCTTACTCAAATACACACAGCCCTCATCAAGCCCAACAGCATACATAAATTTGGTAATTACAAATAATGGAACCACGCTATCACGATCTCCGAGAAAATGCCTTTGCGGCAACCCCCTCAAACTGGCCGCCACATCTATAGCGTTCAAAGAGTTATCAAGTTGTGTCACTTTATGGTAATTATTCAACGCAACATGATCCAGATTACCAGCGACAGTACGTAAGCTAATTATATTCTTACGCAAAGACGCTATCAAAACAGCAATCGTCCCACCACCTGAATAACCAATTAAATTAACCTTTCTTCCATCAGCAAAAAAAGCCACAACCTCGTTCACAGAATCCACTACTTGCTGCGAATATCTACTGCCTGCCCAATATTTTTTCTCACAAACCGTATCAACGGAAAATGAAGTATACTGACAAGGCCGTGCAATATAAACAATATTTTCAGCCGGATCTTGCGCCGCTAATTTTAAAGCAACAGGATTTATCGGAGTCGGATTGACTGACAAACGATTCACCCTGGCAAAGGCGAAGCCATCACCTTCAATGTAAATATTGACTGGCTTAGAATTATCGCTCATGCGAAAGTAGGTTGTAAGAATAAAATTCTTCGTTTTAATTTGCTTTTTAGTAAAGCCAGCCACTTCAGCGATTTTGTCCGCATTCGAGATTCTTGAGCCAACAAAAGACGAGCAGGCAGAAACACAAACTATCAGAAAAACCAACAAGAATTTTCTGCCCACCATCAATTTCATTACGCTACCAAAATACTATTTTTACAAAGCGCCTCCAAACTATTTTTAACAGATTTTTTTACAAAATCTGTTAATTCCTGGCCGGCTAAATTTTCGCCATCCACTTTATAATTTAGATCTCCCTTTTTAAAATGAGAGAGTATTTTAGCGTTAATTTCATCCAGGTTGTTATTGCCGTCCAAATATTGCAATAATATTTTATTGAACAAATCTATCTGTGTCTTTCCACCTATTTTATTAGTTATCCAATCTTGACCTCTTGCCTGATATACAGACAATTCAAAAGCCTTAGGTTTTTCAGAAACAGAATTTTTATATTCATATGCAAAACTTTGTATTTTAATACCGCCAGCGAATAGAACACGTAATATTTGATCAATCGCAATTGCTGTACATTGCTCCAAATCAGCCCTATCTTTATATTTTTTTGTAATTTTATCCAGGATCTCAGAGCATGGGACAAACCGGGCACTCTCTTCGATCTCCAATAAAAAGTCTATAATGATAGGGTTCTTGGTAGTAAAATTAAGGCCATGTACATTTTTAAAAACAACCTCACTATTGCCGGAATAATCTATCTCCTCCCTTTTACCTTGCCGCTTTAAAGTTGATAAAATACTGAATTTTTTTAAAACATCAGAGCTAATATTGCGATTAATTTTATTTCCTTTTTTACATAGAAGAGTCGATCTAAACCTCCTGTTTCTAATAAAATCCATATATTGTTCAACCTTAACAACATCATTTTGTACAGGCATCAAAATATTAGAAACACTCTCCGGAAAATTCCCTAAATACATCGTGGAAACATCGGTATCCCCTACATATTGCAAATCATTCGCCGCAGCTTTTTCCATAAATTCATGAAAATAACACGGGTCATTCACTTCTTCCAAATGGTCATGAATTAAGTAAGAATTTCCAGCATCTTTTAATGTATCTATTTCTTTTTCAATGACTTTTGAATAAGGATTATCCTCATTATTGACACCCTCTTTTATGAAATTTAACAACAGCCTGGCTTCATGCGTTTTTTTTGCCGGATCGCTAAAATCTTTGGTATGATACAGCATCATTTCCCTGATACTTTTCACCGTATTCCAACCAGGCAAAGTATTATAGCTAATATATGCAAGTCCATTTTCAGTAAGGTTATTACTGCAAATTTCAAATATTTTATCCTGTACATTCTTCGGTACCCAGGATAAAATCCCATGCGCTACAATATAATCAAACTGCCCCAAATCTTTATCTACATCCAATATCGACAGTGATTTTATCTCTATGTTTTTCAGACCAAGATTTTTTATATCTTCCTGCCCTTTTTTCACCTGGACATCTGAATAATCAATACCCACCACTTTCGATTCAGGGAAATCCATTGCCATTGGAATAATATTTCCGCCACTGGCGCAACCTAGTTCCAATATTTTACATTTTGCCGGCAACACAGGATTCATTCCGAATAACTTGGCTATAGTATATATGTTTCTTGGGTGCGTTGCAGGGTACGCAAAACTCTCATACGGCACCGCATCATAATCATTATTTATTTCTGTTAGATCTTTCATTATTACTCCTGAATTTATAAAATATTACCCCAAGAAAGATACCCAGCACAAACATTAATGTCAACCTAAAGAAGCCTTAAATCCAGGGCGACCGCATCTAAATTACGCTGATGATTTTGCAACAAAATATATACAAATAAGTTCGTCATGCTGCTAATCCAAGGTTTTTAAATAAATACTTATAATAATGATGATTCGTTTTTCTTGGATACTGCGGTCAAGCCGCAGTATGACGAACTCTGCTGCTTGTATTTAGTTACAAAGGCTGCATTTCTTTTGTTAAGAATATTTAGATGCGGTCGCCCTGGCCTTAAACGTACGGTCATTTCATCTCAATAATACATCTAAAATTTGTCATCTGACTTCCAGATACTAAAAGGAATTGTCGCCAGATATAATAGCCCCATTAAAGGCAAGGTTATCCATGGCTCAATAATCATAGATACAATAAGCAGCCCACCTATCGCAAGAATTGGTGAGGCAAATTCGCTTCTGAATTTCATTTTCTTTACGGAAATTGTCGATATCCGACTAACCATAAGTAAAGCAATGATTGCCATATAAATAATAACCATAAGAGCTGAAATATCAAAAATTTGGTAACCAAATTTATCCTCAAATAAAAATGTCAGCATCATAGGGATCAGGCTTAAACCAGCACCGCAAGGCGCTGGGATACCAGTAAAAAAACTTTCTTTCTCGCCAGATGAATTGTCACAAGTAACGTTAAATTTTGCCAGCCTAAGAGCCTGGGTGATAATAAAAAATAAAGCGATAGCCCAACCGAATCCTTTGATTTCATGGGCTTTCCACATGTAAAGTATCAAAGCCGGAGCTACACCAAAATTAAAAAAATCAGCCAGCGAATCCAGTTGTGCGCCAAACTCACTTGAGGCGTTTAACAACCTGGCCAAT
>JAJRPW010000104.1 GCA_024280585.1 Alphaproteobacteria bacterium | reverse complement strand
CTCGCCGATTTCATATAAGCATTGACCATAGCGTAAATGCAGAAACGGATTGCCTGGTCCCGCATAGAGCAAGGTTAATCGAAAAGCTTCTCCCGCTTCTAAAAAATCGGCTTTCAAAAAACAAGCATCTCCTTTTGCAGCCAGAATTTGAATAGCCGATGACCATTGATTTTTTGGCTCAGGCAATAGATCAAAGGCAATATCAAAACAATGGATCGCATCATCAAGATTGCCGTGATCAATTGAAAGCTGCCCAGCTTTATAACCAATATTGATTTTATCATATATAGCTGGCTTTTGCGCTAACGCATCATCGTGAAGGATCAAAACAAATTTCCTTGAAAGTTGATCTAAAAAGAACATGGGAAGAATTTCTCACCAACTATAAAGCAAGCGCCCTATTTTTCAAGCAATCTTACAGATCATTCTCTTTATTGGTTCCAATGGCTGCGCATCCGCTTAATTTCAGCTAAAAACCGTTCTTTGGTACTATAGCCCACCGTGCGCGCGACTTCTTCGCCATTTGAAAGCAGAACAAAGGTTGGGGTGTAGATGATCGGGTCAACTTTATCTTCATAACGCGCCATCGCGCGACGGCTATTTGAGCGGACAATCGAAAGCGGCAACTCTTTACCCAGCGCCGACTTCCAATATTGCTTCGCCATCTCGCGTTTAAATTTGATGCAGCTCGGACAGCGCTTACTATCAAACATCACCAGTTTATCAGCATAAGCGAGACCAACAGAGGAAGATAACATCATCACAGAAAGACCAAGAATGGCAAAAATACCAACAAAAAACTGACGCATAGACTTATCCTCACAAAGCATGGAAACACATTTTATTTAACCCGAATCTCGAATAATGGATAGCGTTATATTATCGTTATAAAACTCTGCCCCGTGTCATTGTGGACTTGATCCGCAACCCATATCTGAGAGCCTACATCTTAAAAACAAACGCTCAGGGAGAGATACCGTGGCGGCGCACGGCATGACACGAAAGTTTAACTTTATCAATGAGCTATATTTCATTATCCGAGACTGGCGTTATTTACAATAGGATTACCTCAACAATGTGGACATAATACAGCATTTACACATTAAAAAACCTTGCAGAAACATTAAAGCTTCTACAAGGCTTTGGCCTCAAACCGATGCTATACCAGCATTGTGTCTGTAATTGTGCAACCCATCACCTTATTTACGGCGGTGCATAGCACGTACCGTGCGCATAAAGCTTTTACGGCCTCCATAACCAACGGAGCGGGCAATTTCGCGGCCATTGCGCATCAGAACAAATGTAGGGGTATAGGAAATAGGATGAACACGCTTGCGATACCGTTTCATGGCGCGGCCATTACTATCGACGATGCGTAACGGCACGGCTTTTCCAAGACGTGAACGTCTATAAACAGGCGCCATTTCTCGTTTGAACTGCTTGCAAGCACCGCAAGACTTAGAATCAAACATGACAATTTTATCACCTGCAATCGCAGCACTCGTAAAGAAACTAAAGGGAGCTAAAAGAGCCAGCCAGATAACGAAAATTTTACGCATACACATATTCCTGATAATCAATGGGTTCATCATTTATTATCAAACGGTTATACAATTTTTAGACCTAAAAAGGATCAAAAAAAAGGAAATAGCCTTTAGGGATATGCTTAACGAAAAATCAATTTTTAGACAATTTTAGACCTCTTTATAAAAAGAAAAGTAATAGGTTGAGCGCGCATGAAGATACAGTCCTATCCCCCAGCCAACCAAAGGCCAAACAATCCAATATTTCACGCTGCTCGTTTCAGTCATACAAATATAACAAAGGGCGCTGTTGACCAGAATAAAAAACAGAATATGTGCCACAAGACCGACCCCAGCCGCTCCCCGCTCTTCGTTAATTTTATAGGAATTAATCGTTTCTGCCATAATACTCGTCCCTTACATTCTATACGCAACACACTCAAAAATAAGTATATTTACCGTAAGTAATTCTACTTATTTTTAGTAAAGCATATCAATTGATAAAAATCAACTTTTTGATTCTTCTTCAATAACCGCAATTTTCAGAACGCACCTTGTCAACAATCAAAATTGCGGCGAAAATTTTCGAGTTTCCGCGTAATAGCCGTTTGATATAAAAAACACAAAATTACCTTCATATTTGTAATCATTCTGTAACCATCTTCACTTACAAATACCGCTCATAAGTTTTGCGTAAAATACCATCTATCTTTCATTTTCTTCTCCTCATTAACAGGACGTCAAAGAATGATTTACCCTAAAAAACTATGCCAAAGCTTTAATCATCTTGAAAAGGCATTTTGGGTCGTTTCTGCCATTCTCATGATTATCGCCTCATTTGTGATGCTCTATAAAGGCGCTGTCCATTTTTTTGAAGATACGGCCAACCTTAAAACAGCACTGACTAAAGATTTTTTCTATGCCTTTATTTGCCTTGAACTCTTTCAAATTTCACGGATTCGGCTTGAAGGCGAATCCCATAAAATGGTGCTCTACCATTTTATTGTTATGGCAGCCCTCACCTTTGGACGTGAAATCTTTCTGATTCACAATATTACCTTACCTGTTGTAACGGGATTTATATTGATGATTCTGATATTCATGGCCTTTTACACATGGCGCGCTATGTTCTCGAATCCTGCGATAGATTGAGCCTGGCTGCATTATGCAGCCAGATACTTACACCTCAAAATCGGTATTATAAATTTCTAATTGTACCTGCCCTGCGCGCTTAGCCGTCTGTATCAGCGCTTGCGCTAAATCATGATGATTAATATTTTCCATATTCAATTCTTCTTTTCAGCAAGCTTGCCACAAATAATCAAGCCAGCATAAACGATTATTGATATAAAGGTCATACCATTTTTGAGTTATAAATCCAAAGGGCAGCCCATGTTAGGCACAGCAGAAACCTACGATCCGATCAATCGCCTCAAACCAATTGCAGAAAATATTTGGATTGTTGACGGCCCTTTGATTACTTTTAAATCTATGCCCTTTTCCACTCGCATGACCATCATCAAATTAAGCTCTGGCCGTCTATTTATTCACTCTCCGACAGCACTCACCAGCGCGTTAAAGCACCAAATTGATCAACTTGGTGATGTCGCACATATTATTGCGCCTAACCGCATTCATTACTGGTGGGTGGGAGAATGGGGACAAGCTTATCCAAACGCCACGAAATGGGCCGCGCCCAAAGTCCGCCCCCAAGCCAAACAACACAACATCCTGTTTGATCACGATTTAACCGATCAAGCTGAAACCGCTTGGTCAGAGGATATTGGCCAAGTTATTGCGCGCGGCGGCAGGTTTATGGAGGAAGTCATCTTTTTTCACAAAAGCTCGAAAACACTCATACTCACCGACATG
>JAJRPW010000103.1 GCA_024280585.1 Alphaproteobacteria bacterium | reverse complement strand
CTGATAAAGGCGTATAAGATATTTAAGGATTATTTTTGCCATTTTCTTTATAAGAACCTGTTTGGTGCAAAGCATATTTTAAATCTTTTTTCAAATCAGCAAAATCCCGGGAAAGTGCAGATCTGCGGCCTATAAACACATAATCCCGGCTTTTTTTCGCCTTTTGCGGTATAATTTCAGCAACTAAAGCCCTAAGTCGGCGTTTTACCCTGTTTCTTTGTACGGCATTTCCCACTTTTTTACTAACGGTGAAGCCGATTCGTTGCTGTTCTTCGACATCGTTGTCAATAACTTGCAATACTAACCCTTTAGCGACAGCTTTATTGCCCAGTTTGGCAGCTTTCAAGAATTCTGATCGCTTTCTTAGTGGAACTAATGCCATTAAATTATGCGCAAAGACGCTTACGTCCCTTAGCACGGCGGCTATTTAAGACTTTGCGTCCCCCTACAGTTGCCATGCGTGAACGAAAACCGTGTCTGCGTTTACGAACTAAATTACTTGGTTGAAAAGTACGTTTCACTTGTACAAACCTCCTATATTCTGATTTCAAGACGTGCTTATATAAGGAAATATTGTTTAAGTCAATAATAAAGTTGGAGCTTGTCAGGGCAAAATCATGAATACAACCCAAGATATTATATTTAATCTTTGTACAACCTCTTTTTCATGCTAACCTTATGTTTTATATGATTTTATCATTGTTATACTGAGTCATTCCAGCCTTCGCTGGAATGACTCAGCATTTACAGGCAAAGTAGCACAAAACACAAGCTTTGATGTCACTACTTCAGGTTGTGAAGCTTGTGTTTTTAGAATGGGATTGGTTGTATTCATGATTTTGCCCTGTGGAGCTTGTTATAAACATTATTTGAAATAAAAACTTGACAAGGGGGGTAGTGTATTATTCGCATGACAATTTTTTAATATAAAAAACTAAGGTAAATAGAAAATGACGAAATATCACTTAATAATGCCAATTTCACGTCATCATGAAGAAATTACGAGGTGCTTTTCCACTCAGTTTGGAACAGGAGGCTGGAAAAGCGGGAATATAACTTCAGGCATGATAGATGTATTGGAAGATAATCTTAGACATGGCATAATATCCAAAACAGCACTTGCGGCTCAGCCAAAAAGAGCTGTCCAAAGGGTTGAGCGGATTTGTGGTCCAAAAGAACGGAAAGTTAGAGCCGCTGCTAATGTGGTAGCGTTTCCAGCCCTTGTATTAGTAGGGGCGGGCCTCCTTAGCGTTGGAGCGATAGCAACATTTGGGGGTAGCATAATAGTAGAAGGTATATTTTTAGCCTCTTGTGCTGCTGGGGGAGCTTCAGCGATGGGTGCTTATATAATCCGACATCTTAATATTACAGAGATACGCGAGAATATGATCTCTCTGAGAGACGATTTAACTCGCGAAGGTGTGGATCTAAATAAATTTTTTACAGAAGCTCGTAGAGTGCAGCAAATAAATGACAATGCAGATGTAATTTTTGGATCCATGATGAATACATTGCTAAAAAGTGGAACTGATAGGGTTAGTAGGGATACGTTGGGAGTTCTTGAGGTACAAGCAAGAGAAATTATTGTTTCAATAAAAGAAGCGTTAGGTAGTGAAAACTTCAGGAAGGTAGGTGATAATACGCTTATCCTAATTGGAGAAATTATTGCTACTAAAATTCCAACACTTGGACGAAAAGGCACAAGCCGGAAAAGAATTATTGTACAAGATTTTCCAGTAGACCAGGCTGCTACTATTGTGGACGAGCTTTGTGAAGCTATTGATGCTGTTGCTATGGAGCGTCGTAAATCAGAACAGGGGGCTGTGGAAGTGTCGAAACCTTCCGAGGAACAATCGAACGGGAAGTACTCTGTTGCTGAAACCCCTGCCTACGTTGCAAAAGGTGAAGAGCCTGCGGGTGGTGAGATGAGCAAGCACCAAGGTGAAAGTTCTTCCACCCATGTTAAAAATCATGAGGAGCGCGCAACTGCTAAAAAAGGCAAACATGTCAGTTTTGCTGATAATATAGAAATTTTTAGTATTCCTGCAAGGCAGGGTAAGGCCGGTGGGAAGCGCTTTTCTTCGCCCTCATCGCGGTTTAATTAACAGTCAACTACTAAAAAAGCCCTGCCATATACGGTGGGGCTTTTTTTTGTTATTTCGTAAATTTCACTACTCATTTCGTAAAAACTACTAAAATGATAGGAATTTATACACAAAAGTGTCATAATGGGACTATGAGTGATTGATAGATTTTTGTTTACAGTTCAAAGTATTTTTTCTATATTCGATAATTAACTCACGGTAGCTTTGTCATATAAATAATTAGTGGAGTTCTTAATGCACAATCAAAATATCGGTCAAAAAGGTTTTACCCTGGTCGAACTTTCAATAGTAATAGTAATTATTGGCCTTATTGTGGCCGGTGTAACGGCGGGGCAGTCATTGGTTAAACAAGCGCAATTGCGTTCTGTGATTGGAGAGCAAGAGCAGGTGAAAGCGTCAGTTAATGCATTTTTACTGGAGTATAACGGTGTGCCGGGCGACTTGATTAATGCTTCGGCTTATTGGCCTGCAGCGATGACTGATGGGTGCCAGAAGCTTGGAACGGGAAATAGTATTGATGTCGAGTGCAACGGTGATGGCAATAAGAAAATTTTGATAGCAGCAGGCACCACCGGCGAGATGTATATAGCCTGGAAGCATTTGCAGTTAGCTAGTTTATATCCAGGAAGTTTTGTGCCAACGGCTCTTATTCCTGGTATCATAGGCGGAAATATTCCGGCTTCAAAATTTAGCGGTGTTGGCATTACTTTCGGTTATGATGATGCCACCAGTGATATGACCGCTGGAGATGGTGCCACTACAAATGGAAGAGATTTAGGTAGAAATATTATACTATTTGGTGCTGTGCAAGCCGCTGGTACCGGGTTGGCTAATGGCACGGCTTTTTCCGTTCCACAGGCTTATGCTTTGGATGTGAAGGCGGATGATGGCAGCCCTGTAAGCGGTGTGATGTATGGTTCGGGAACACTTACTGATGGCGTTGCCACATGCATAACCAGTGTGCCCTCCGTCGCTTATAACTTGGACGCAACGGATACTTCGCCTTGTGCGATAGCTTTTACGCTTTAGCGTAATAACTCCTCTAAGTAAAAAAGGCTGCCTAATGTTGGTGGCCTTTTTTAGTGAATATTTGCTGTATTTCACATTTTCTCTTTAAATATTAAAATAACTCCCTATATTACAAATGTCGCAAACATAGAGATTTGGTAGATTATGCAGCATAAAAACCCTGAAACTATATATGGAACAACCATTTTATCAGTACGAAAAGATGGTAAGGTGGTTGTGGCCGGTGATGGCCAAGTATCGCTTGGCGATACTGTAATGAAAAATTCAGCAAGAAAAGTAAGAAAGCTTGCAGATGGTAAGATTTTAGCAGGTTTTGCAGGTGCGACAGCGGATGCCTTCACCTTGTTTGAAAGGCTGGAAGCTAAGCTGGAAAAGCATCCCAATCAGTTGCAGCGCGCGTGCGTTGAGCTGGCAAAAGATTGGCGAACTGATCGTTATTTAAGACGGTTGGAGGCGATGATGATTGTGGTCGATGACCAAACATCGCTGATTATGTCTGGAACCGGCGATGTGATTGAGCCCGATGACGGTTTGCTTGCGATCGGATCCGGCGGGAATTATGCAATGTCTGCCGCCAAAGCACTTATGGATATAAAAGATATGAGCGCTGAGAAAATCGCCAAAAAAGCTATGAAAATAGCGGGTGACATATGTATATATACCAATCATAATTTAACTATGGAAAGTCTGAAATCAAAATGAATGAATTAGAATTAACACCAAAACAAATCGTAAAAGAGCTGAGTCGCTATATAGTCGGGCAGGATGATGCAAAAAAAGCTGTATCTATAGCTTTGCGCAATCGTTGGCGTCGAAGGAAAGTGGAAGGCCCTTTGCAGGAAGAGATTCTGCCGAAAAATATTCTTATGATTGGGCCAACTGGCGTTGGAAAAACAGAGATAGCACGTCGTATTGCAAAATTATCCGGCTCGCCATTTTTAAAAGTTGAAGCAACGAAATTTACGGAAGTTGGCTACGTTGGTCGTGATGTTGATTCGATAATTCGTGATTTGACCGAAATTGCAATCACTATAACCCGCGATAAATTACGTAAGGAAGTAGAAATAAAAGCTAAAGAAATGGCGCAAGAGCGGCTTTTGGATGCACTTGTGGGAGAGACATCAAGTGATGATACGAGAGAAAAATTCCGTAAAAAGCTGCGTGATGGCAAATTGGGTGATAAAGAAATTGAGATTGAAGTTGAAGATAACGGTGGGCAGGGTGGTTTTTCCTCCTTTGATGTTCCGGGGATGCCGGGAAGTCAGATGGGAGTCTTGAATATCGGCGATATTATCGGTAAAGCTATGGGCAGCCGTATGAAAACCAAGCGTATGAGCGTTGATGAATCTTATGATATTTTAATGGATGAGGAAAGCGACAAGCTCATTGATGAGGATAAAACAGTACAGCAAGCATTGGATTTAACTGAAAATTACGGCATGGTTTTCATTGATGAGATGGATAAAGTTACGCCAAATTCAGAGAAAATAGGCGCGGAAGTTAGTCGTGAAGGCGTGCAGCGTGACTTATTGCCGTTAATCGAAGGGACGACGGTTTCGACTAAATATGGCCCGGTCAAAACGGATCATATTTTATTTATAGCATCGGGTGCATTTCATACGTCCAGCCCGTCGGATTTATTGCCTGAATTACAGGGTAGGCTGCCGATTCGAGTGGAGCTTAATGCTTTGACTGAAAAAGATCTGGTGAAAATTTTGAAAGAGCCGGAATCCAGTTTACTCAAGCAATATACCGCATTGTTGGGGACGGAGGGTGTAAAGTTAGATTTTGCAGAAGACGGCATTACAAAGATTGCATCAATCGCAACGGAAGTTAATAAAAATGTTGAAAATATTGGAGCCAGACGCCTGCATACAATAATGGAAAAATTGCTGGAAGATGTGAGCTATAACGCCGATGAGCGTGCAGGAAAGACCATAAAAGTTGACGAGAAATATGTAGAAGATAACTTGGGTAACTTGGTCAAAAATATGGATTTATCCAAGTTTATTCTGTAGCTGTCAATTGAAAAAATTATAGATATCTTCGGCAGTTTTTTTGTTTATTCCGTCGGCTTTTATTAGTTCTTCCAGGCTGGCATTTTTGATATCATCGGCTGATCCGAAATGGTTTAGCAGAATTTTTTTTCTCCGCGCGCCGATGCCGGGAATATCGTCTAAAACTGACTTGGTGATGGCTTTTGAGCGTTTATTTCTATGGCCGCCAATAGCGAATCTGTGGGCTTCGTCGCGTAATATTTGTAAGTAATACATGACTGGATCGTTATGAGGCAGCGTAAAAGATTTTTTGCCCGGCATATGAAATTGTTCGCGGCCGGCATTGCGATCCGGCCCTTTTGAGATGCAAGCGAAAATAATTTCTCCCTCTAAATCCAGGTTTTTCAAAACCTGTTTTACAATGCCCATATGCCCTTTGCCGCCGTCAATTAGTAACAAATCTGGCCAAATTCCTGACTTTTTATCAGGACATTCTTGTTTTAAACGTTTTAAGCGGCGGGTTAAAACCTCCGTCATCATTGCGTAATCATCGCCGGGTTTGGTGTTCTTGTTTTTGATATCAAAGCGGCGATAGGCTTTTTTATTAAATCCGTCCGAGTCGGCGACAATCATTGCGCCAAGCTGGTGGGTGCCCATAATATGACTGTTATCATAGACTTCAATGCGTTTTGGTGTGTGTTCCAGTTCGAAAATTGTTGCAATTCCTTCCAGCAGATTTTTTTGTTTTACAGAGCTTAATATCTTGTGCTGCAAGGCGTTTTGAGCGTTTTTTACTGCATCATCAATAATCTTTTTTTTATCACCGGTTTTGGGGCGGGTGATTCTTATTTTGTAACTAACCAGCGACTCTAGAGCCTCCTGTAGTAAGTTTTTTTCGGCGATATCTGTGCTTATTATAAGTTCGTTTGGCGGGATATTTTTCTGGTAAAACTGGCCGATAAAGGCGACTAAAATGTCCTCATCCGATGCTTCTTCATGCTTTGGAAAAAATGCCCGGTTGCCATAATTCTGCCCGCCGCGGAAGAAAAACACCTGAATACAGCTTTGCCCGGAATTACTATATATGCCAATGATATCAGCGTTTTTGATGGATGGGACGTTGATATTTTGTTTAGCCTGGATTTTGTTCAACGCTTTTATTCTATCGCGAAACATTGACGCTTTCTCGTAATTTAACTCTGCGCTGGCAATTTCCATTTGCTTTACCAGATTTTCCTGAATATCCCGGCTTTTTCCCTTTAAAAAATTTTTTGCCTGACTGATTAATTCGGAATAATTTTCTTGGGAAATTTTATCAACACAAGGGGCTGAGCAGCGTTTAATCTGATATTCTATGCAAGCTCTGGTGCGTCCGGAAAATTCATTATCGCTGCATGAGCGGATTAAAAAGGCTTTTTGTAAGTCGGTAATTGTTGTGTTTACCGCTCCTGCCGATGCAAATGGGCCATAATAATTACCTTTTATTTTTTGGGCGCCACGATGCTTGGTAATTCTTGGGTAATCATGATCGCCACTTAAAAATATATGTGGATAAGTTTTGTCGTCGCGCAATAAAATATTATAACGTGGTTTTAGTTTTTTAATTAAATTTGCTTCTAAAAGCAGGGCTTCTGCTTCGGTTTTTGTTGTTATTATCTCCATTTTTGCCGTGTTGGCGATCATGGATTGCAGGCGGTATTCAAGGCGTTCCGGCTTTGTATAATTAACCACTCTTTTTGCCAGATTTTTGGCCTTGCCGACATATAATGCGTTATCGTTTGCATCCAGCATACGATACACACCGGCGCATGAAGGCATATTTTCCAGTGCTCTTTTTATATTAGAGACGCCGTTTTTAAGGGAATTATCCATAGAGGCTGTTATACATCGGTTCCGCCCACGGTCAATCCGTCTATAAGTATTGTTGGCTGGCCAACTCCAACCGGTACACCTTGCCCGTCTTTGCCGCAGGTGCCGATGCCCGGGTCGAGTTTCATGTCATTGCCGATCATGCTTACTTTTGTTAACACATCCGGACCATTTCCTATTAACGTCGCGCCTTTTACTGGTTTTGTAACTTTGCCATTTTCGATCAAATAAGCCTCCGATGCAGAAAATACAAATTTTCCAGAGGTTATATCAACTTGTCCGCCGCCGAAATTTACTGCGTATAAGCCGTTTTTGACGGATGATAAAATTTCTTCCGGGTCTTTGTCACCGCCTGGCATGTATGTGTTAGTCATGCGCGGAATTGGCATATATTCAAAGCTTTCGCGGCGGCCATTTCCGGTTGGTTTCATGCCCATTAGCCGCGCATTTTGTCGGTCTTGCATATATCCTTTCAGTATGCCGTCTTCAATTAGAACCGTTTTTTGAGCCGGGGTGCCTTCATCATCTATAGTTAAAGAACCGCGGCGGTTTTCAATAGTTCCATCGTCTATGACTGTTACGCCTTCTGCTGCCACTTTTTTCCCTAGTAAGCCAGAAAAAGCCGAGGTTTTTTTGCGGTTAAAATCCCCTTCAAGCCCGTGTCCTATTGCTTCATGCAGCAAGATTCCAGGCCAGCCATTGCCCAGTACCACTTGCATTTGTCCGGCAGGAGCCGGAATTGCTTCCAGATTAACCAAAGCCTGTCTGATCGCCTCGTCAGCGCCGTTTTGCCAATTTTCTGTGGTGATGAATCTGGTGTAATCTTCGCGCCCGCCAGTGCCATATGATCCGCGTTCCATGCGACCGTTTTTCTCAACAACGACGGATATATTAAAGCTCACAAGCGGCCTTACATCGCGGGTGGAAGTGCCGTCGCCGCGCAATATTTCCACTATTTGCCATTCGGCTGATAATGATGCAGAAACTTGTTTTACTAGCGGATTTTTCGCTCGTGTATATTTATCTATTTCGTTTAACAGAGCTACTTTTTCTGCAAATTCAGTGCCTTCGATCGGGTTCGAGTCCAGATAGAGTTTTTTGTTGGTTTTGCCCGGTGCTACATCAAGATTTACTTGTCCGTCATAGCCGTTTTTGATTGCTGTTACTGTTGTTGCAGCTCTTTTGATGGCATCAGATGTGATGTTGCAAGAGTGAGCATAGGCCGATCGCTCTCCTAAGATAGTTCGTAAGCCAAACCCTTGATTTATATTGAAATTAGAGTTGCGTAATACACCGTCATCGAATGACAGGCTTTCGGATTGGCAATATTCAAGGAATAGTTCACCATCATCAACGCCACTTAAAGAATCGAATGCTATGTCATGAATTCTATCTTTTTCGGCGTCAGATTGATAGAAATCAAACGGTTGGTTATTATTGTTCGTTTTGTTCTTCATATAATCAAATTCCTTGTTTACATTTTAGTTTTATTGTTTATATACTTGCTTTGACGTTGCCGTACAGAAATAACATACAAGAAGGAATATAAAATTGAAGTTGTTTTGCAAATTTTTGATAAGTTTTCTCGTATTATTGTCGTCTAATGCCGCTTTGGCCGATTATCCCAGGCCTTGGCAGATGATGACTCAAGAGGCAGTTACGCCGATTATGAGCAAAATGACGGAGTTTCATGATATTTTATTGGTGGTGATTTTCGCCGTATCGGTTTTTGTATTTATTCTTTTGGCGTATGTATTTGTTAAATTTAACGCAAAAGCCAACCCGGTTCCCAGTAAAAATAGTCACAATACTTTGTTAGAAATCGTTTGGACTGTTGTTCCAGTTATAATTTTGGTGGCGATTACCATTCCCTCTTTGCGTATTTTGTATTTTTCTGAAACAATCGAAGATGCTGAAATGACTTTGAAAGTGACCGGAAATCAGTGGTATTGGTCGTATCAGTATCCTGATAATGGCGATATTAGCTTTGATAGTTACATGATTCCGGATGAAGAAATTGGGCCGGGGCAATTTAGGTTGCTTGAGGTTGATAATCGAATTGTGATTCCTGTTGATACTACGATCAGGGTTCAGCTTACTGCCTCTGATGTGATTCATAACTGGGCGGTTCCTGCGTTTGGGGTAAAACTTGATGCGGTGCCGGGACGATTGAATGAAAACTGGATTCGTGTCAAAAAAATTGGTACATATTACGGGCAATGTTCGGAGCTTTGCGGTGTTGGCCATGGTTTTATGCCTATAGCCGTTGAAGTCGTTTCGAAGGAAAATTTTGCTCTATGGGTTGAAGGGGCGAAAAAGGAATTTGCAGAGGGTGGCTCGCAAGTGAAGACTTATGCTGCTGTGGGTGGTAATTAATTTTTAAGAAAAAATGGGAATATTTTCGTATGAGTGCAGATCACGCTAATCCAACCGGTTTAAAACGTTGGTTATTTTCTACTAACCATAAAGATATTGGTACTTTATATCTGATTTTGTCGATAATTGGTGGTCTTATCGGTGGGTTATTTTCGGTGATTATGAGAATGGAGCTTGCTGAGCCGGGGATTCAGGTTTTAGGTGGTGATCATCAACTTTATAATGTGATTTTGACAGCACATGCATTTATTATGGTGTTCTTCATGATAATGCCTGTTTTATTCGGAGCATTTGGTAATTGGTTTGTGCCTTTGATGATTGGTGCGCCGGATATGGCGTTTCCACGTATGAATAATATTAGTTTCTGGCTTTTGGCGTGTGCGCTTGTGATGTTGGTTGCTTCCGCTTTTGTTGATGGGGGCGCTGGGACAGGCTGGACTGTTTATCCACCGCTTTCGAATGCGATATATCAGCCGGGAATGGCTGTAGATATGGCTATATTTAGTCTACATATGGCTGGTGCGTCTTCTATTTTAGCCTCAATCAATATGATCGTAACGATTTTAAATATGCGTGCGCCTGGGATGACTATGCACAAAATGCCATTATATGTCTGGTCGATATTGATTACCGCGTTTTTACTGGTTTTGGCACTGCCTGTGCTTGCCGGTGCGATAACGATGCTGTTGACGGATCGTAATTTTGGTACCAGCTTTTTTGACCCTGCCGGTGGTGGTGACCCTATATTCTATCAGCATTTATTCTGGTTTTTTGGCCATCCCGAGGTTTACATAATAATTCTGCCTGGTTTTGGAATTGTTAGCCATGTCATATCGACTTTCTCGAGAAAGCCCATATTTGGTTATTTAGGTATGGCTTATGCGATGGCAAGTATTGGTGTTGTTGGGTTCGTTGTCTGGGCGCATCACATGTATGCCGTTGGTTTTGATGTGGATACTCTGGCATATTTTACGATTGCAACCATGGTGATTGCAGTGCCGACCGGGATTAAAATATTTAGCTGGATTGCAACTATGTGGGGTGGCTCGATTAGTTTTGAGACGCCTATGTTGTTTGCGATTGGTTTGATCGTGTTATTCACTGTTGGTGGTGTAACTGGTGTGGTGCTTGCTAATTCCGGGATAGACAGGATATTCCATGATACTTATTATGTGGTGGCGCATTTTCATTACACTATGTCGATGGGTGCCATATTTGCAGCCTATGCAGCGTTTTATTACTGGTTTGGCAAAATGAGTGGTAAACAATATAATGAAACTTTAGGCAAGATTCATTTTTGGATTACCTTTATCGGTGTTAATATAACTTTCTTCCCACAACATTTCTTGGGTCTTGCTGGTATGCCAAGGAGGATTCCTGATTATCCGGATGCGTTTGCCGGCTGGAACTATGTATCTTCGATTGGTTCATATATATCATTTGGCTCGGCGTTGCTCTTTGTGTTTATAATATTCCATACTTTAAAATTTGGCAAAAAATGCGGCAAAAATCCTTGGGGAGATGAGAGTGGAAGCCTGGAGTGGACCGTGCCTTCACCACCTAATTTCCATAGTTATGATAAAATCCCAGAAATCAAATAAGGCTAATTCTGCCAAAGATAAAGGGGCTGTAAAAGCGGCTTCTAAGTCTAGGGCAAATAGTAGCGAAAAAATCGAAAATTTGGGCGACATAGAAGCTCAAGTGAAAGATTATTTTGCGCTTTTAAAGCCAAGGGTCATGTCTTTGGTCGTGTTTACCGGGGTGGTCGGGATTTATTTGGCTCCCGGGTCGATTCATCCATTAATAGCAATTATTGCAACTTTATGTATTTCTCTTGGTTCGGGGGCAGCCGGGGCTATAAATATGTGGTATGAACGTGACATTGACGCGCTGATGGAGCGTACAAAAAAACGTCCTATTCCAGCGATGCGTATGTGTCCGCAAAGTGCGCTTGAATTTGCGGTTTGGGTAGCATTTATAAGTGTTTTAGTGATGAGTGTTGCTGTAAATTTTATGGCAGGATTTTTATTGCTTTGCGCAATTTTATTTTACGTTTTTGTCTATACAATCTGGCTGAAAAGAAGGACTCCGCAGAATATTGTTATTGGTGGCGCGGCTGGTGCTTTTCCACCAGTGATAGGCTGGGCCGCGGTTACTGGCGGGATTTCATGGGAGAGTATGTCACTTTTTGCGATTATATTTTTATGGACGCCGCCGCATTTTTGGGCGTTGGCTTTGTATAAAAATGATGATTATAAAAAGGCTGGAATCCCTATGCTGCCTGTTGTTGCCGGCGAAAAAGAGACAAGAAAGCAGATTATGATTTATACGATATTGCTGGTGGTTGCTACGTTATATCCGCTTTCAATTGGTATGTTCGATTTGATTTATGGTATTGGTGCTACGATTTTGGCGGTGAAATTTCTGGAATATTCCTATAGTCTGTATCAGGAATATTCAGAAGAACTGGCGCGTAAAATATTTAAATTCTCTATTTTTTATCTGTTTGCGCTTTTTGTTTTAATGGTTGTGGACAGGGTTATATAGACACAACTATATATGAAGTCGTGTTATTGATGCAGGTGCAAATGCAGAAATTACATAAGTTGATGGTTTGATAATAAGTGACAAATACTTGTATTTGCACTAATAACTTGCACTTACACTGCATTTATAATAAGACTTGTCGTAGGTACTACATAAAAATAATTAAAGGTTGAAAATATGCCATATCACGAAATACATGAAAAAAAGAAGGTAAAAAATTACGCGTTGCTTGTGGTTATGTTTGCTTTGGTTGCTACGTTTTTTGCAGTAACTATCGTTAAATTTTCGAGTATGATGGGTGGATAGTAAGCGCAATAAAAAAACTGCTTTAGTGATGGTGGCGGTGATGGCCACAATGTTTGGCCTGGCCTATGCGTCTTTTCCATTATATAAATTATTTTGTCAGATTACAGGTTACGGCGGTACCCCGCAAATCGCTGCGGATTTTTCAGAATATGTTGGTGACAGAATAATTAAAGTGCGTTTTAATGCGGATGTTGCACCGAACTTGCCGTGGATTTTTAAGCCTTTGCAAAAGGAAATTGAAGTTAAAGTCGGTGAAAACAAAATGGCATTTTTTATGGCGGAAAATAAATCTGACCGGCCGATAAAAGGTATGGCCACATATAATGTTACGCCGGATAAGGCGGGATATTATTTTAATAAAGTTCAGTGCTTTTGCTTTGATGAGCAGATTTTGCAGCCATATGAAAAGGTGGAAATGCCAGTGTCATTTTACATAGATCCGGAGATTGAAGGCGATATAGATGCCGACGATGTTAAGACAGTTACGCTTTCCTATACATTTTTTGAGTCGAAAGAGTAAAATTAAAAGCTTTATCTTTTGTTTTTTTTTGTGTAGAAAGGGACTTCAAGACACAAACTTATAAAGAGGTTTATTTATAATGTCCGAACAACATCACGATTATCATCTTGTTGATCCGAGCCCATGGCCTATTTTAGGGGCTTTGTCGGCATTGATTATGTTTACTGGTGTGGCTTTGTTTATACATAATTATCCGCTTGGTAGTGTTTTATTGCCGATTGGGTTGTGTATGATTTTATATACTATGTATGTGTGGTGGAAGGATGTTGTTGGCGAGGGCACCGAAAAACAGGGCTGTCACACTAGTATTGTGCGGCATGGTTTGCGTCTTGGTATGCTGCTGTTTATTTTGTCGGAAATTATGTTTTTCTTTGCATTTTTCTGGTCATTTTTTAAGGCGGCGTTAGATCCGGTGCTTGTTTTTGAGGGCGCACGTTATATTTTTGAAGATGGTGTTAATTTGATTGAGGGTGTTTGGCCTCCTGCTGGGATTAAAACCTTTGATGCTTGGGATATACCATTCATAAATACATTGGTTTTACTGCTTTCTGGAACGACCGTGACTTGGGCGCATTATGCTCTTTTGAATAACGATCAAAAAAATGTGATTCGCGGCCTGACGATTACTGTGATTTTGGGCGCGATTTTTACCTCATTGCAGGTCTATGAATATCACCATGCTGCGTTTGGTTTTAAAGATGGTATTTATGCATCCAATTTTTATATGGCCACAGGTTTTCACGGCGCGCATGTGTTGATCGGCACAATATTTTTAACGATTTGTTTAATTCGTGCAAGAAAAGGCCAGTTTACACCGGAAGGGCATCTTGGGTTCGAGTTTGCTGCCTGGTATTGGCACTTTGTCGATGTGGTATGGTTGTTTTTGTTCGCGTTTGTGTATGTTTGGGGCGCTTGAATGACTGTGGTATTCCCTGTTTAATTCGGAGCTTCGTCATTATCGGACTTAAAAAAACCTCCTCGCCAGAGTTTATGCCAGCTTGGTGTGAAGGCAGGCACTATGCTTAATATATTATGATTTTTTTTCACCAATTCCTGGTTCCAAAATAAATATAAAATACTATGGTGGCGAATAAAAAAATATATTCCTTACGCGCATCTTTATGTTGCAAATGTCCATCTTGTGGTAAAGGCGTTATTTACTCGGGGCTGCTGGATGTTCGTGATAAATGTAAATGTTGTGGATTAAATCTAAAAGATCATGACTCAGGTGATGGGCCGGCATTTTTTGCTATGTTTATAGTTGGAATAATTATCACTTTTGCGGCAGGCTTTGTAGAAATTTTCTTTGAAGTTTCTATGGTTTTTCATATGTTTTTATGGACTCCGCTGATAATAATCTTGTCTATTTGGTTGTTAAGGGTTATTAAGTCATACTTAATTTATACTGAATATCACCATAACATCTTGGGAACTAATAAAAAAAATGACCTTTAAGCCAAAATTTTTTCCGACATTATTTACAATTCCTGCATTGGTAGTTTTGCTTTTATTAGGTAGCTGGCAGATGCAAAGATTGAATTGGAAGGCCGGAGTAGTCAAAAAAATTGAGTATAAAACATCTTTGCCGGCGGTAAATTTATCGGGTGAGATTAGTGATATAAGCGAATTGGTATATAGAAAAATTATAGTTGAAGGTGTGTTTGATCACGATAAAGAAATGCATTTATATACCGGGCCAAAAATTATGCGCGGTAAGCCAGGTTATGATTTGTTAACGCCGCTGGTGATGGATGATGGGCGCGCGATCTTGGTTGATCGAGGCTGGGTGCCGCAAAAGTTGAAAGAGAAAGCGAGTAGGCCTGAATCTTTGGTCCAAGGGCGGGTTAAAATTGAAGCAATGGTGCATAAAGGCGAGAGTAAGGCTATGTTTACACCGGATAATGACCAGGCGAAGAATTTTTGGTTCTGGATTGATATGGATGGTGTGGCGAAGCATACGGGGTATAACTTACCGAATTTTTATATAAGGAGCCTGCGGGATGGGGATGAATATCCACTCGGGGGCGATATTTTAATAAAACACAAAAATGATCATCTGCAATACGCAATTACCTGGTATAGTCTTGCTATTATTTTACTTGTGATCTATGTTCTGTTTCACAAAAAACAACAGGATTAGAGGTTTTTATGGAAAGTTACAAAACATTAGAAAAAGTTTTCAAAAAATTGGCGGATATTGAGCAGTCGAAAGCAGTGCTTGGTTGGGATATGGCGGTTATGATGCCAGCAGGAGGAGCCGAGGCGCGCGGCGAACAATTGGCGACTTTGGGTAGTATTCATCATGCAATTTTGACAGATCAGGGTATTAAGGATTTATTGGGCGAGGCGGGTTCAAAGGGGCGTAAGCTGAATCCTTGGCAAAAAGCTAATCTGGACGAGATGAAACGGGCATTTAAACATGCCAGCGCGGTTGATAGTTCTTTATTAAAAGAGCTGAGCCGGGAAGGTACAAAATGCGAAATGATTTGGCGCAAGGCTAGAAAAGATAATGATTTCAAGTCTTTGCAGCCGCAACTTAAAAAGGTTGTTGAACTGGTTAGGAAGGTGGCGAAAGCAAAAGCGGAAGTTTTTGGTTGTGATCTTTATGATGCGTTGCTGGATCAGTATGATCCGGGCAGAAAGTCGGCACAGTTGGACGTGGTTTTTGAGGGTTTACAAGGGTTTTTGCCTGATTTTATTAAACAGGTTGTTGAAAAACAAAAATCCGCTACGAAAATCGTTGCGATTAAAGGGCCTTTTGCGATTGAAAAGCAAAAGGAAGTGTCTGGGCAGATGTTGAATGCGATTGGATTCGACTTAAATCGTGGCCGGCTGGATGAAAGTCATCATCCTTTTTGTGGTGGTTATCCGTCTGATATCAGAATTACGACAAGATATGATGAAAATGACTTTATATCATCACTAATGGGTGTGATGCATGAGTCGGGTCATGCGATGTATGAGGCTGGTTTGCCTAAGTTCTGGGATCGTTTGCCGGTTGGTCAGGCGCGCGGAATGAGTGTTCATGAGAGCCAGTCTTTGTTGATTGAAATGCAGGCTTGCCGTAGTAAAGAGTTTTTGAAATTTGCTCTGCCGATTTTGAAAAAAGCCTTTGATGCCAAGGGAAAAGGCTGGAGTGTTGAGAATCTTTAT
>JAJRPW010000102.1 GCA_024280585.1 Alphaproteobacteria bacterium | reverse complement strand
CCCGAAAAACTAATACGCCCACAAATTTCTCTCGGCGCGCGCAATATGATCCGCGAGGGTTTGAAATATCATGATGTGCCAAGTGCTCAAAAAGCAGACGATCTGTTTGACAAATTTATCTCCCATTACAGGGATAATATTGCCGTAGACAGCAAGCCGTTTGAGGGTATGCTTCACGCGCTCACGCACCTGAAAGCAAAAGGCGCAATATTAGGCGTTTGCACCAATAAAACCCAAGATATGGCAGAGCAATTGATTGATGCGTTAAAATTTTCCGATCTTTTCACCGCCATTTCGGGACGCGACCGTTTTGATTGCTATAAGCCTAATCCCAACCACCTTTTAAAGACCATCAAACTTATGAATGGTGATGTGACACGTGCTGTTATGGTCGGCGATAGTGCGACCGACATTAATACCGCCATCGCTGCTAAAATTCCGTCTGTTGTGGTGACATTTGGCTATAGCGATACACCTGCCCAAGATTTAGGGGCAGATTATGTGATCGGGCATTATGACGCGCTTGCGCCAGCTTTGGAAGAAATTTTTAGGGTTAAGGTTTAGGATCAGTTCACAAAGGAAACCCTCTTGATATCCATTAAGAGTTCCTCTCTTAATGGGAACATCTTGCCCTAAGTACAGTTTTTGCAGTAATGTTCCAGTCAACAGTACAACTGTTGACCGACATTTTATAAATACCACTCCAAACCTAAGCTTTTTTCTTACGTTCATGCAGCTTAAAGTGGAGACCGCCTTTAGGCGTTAGGGTTACGGTGATGTTGAATGGAACAGGCGTAACACCAACATATTCAGGCTCAAAGCGGCGCATAAGCTGGCCTAGCGCCATTGTATTTTCAATCATGGCGAGCTGTCCACCAATACAAGCCCGTTTACCTGCACCAAATGGCATATAGCTGTACTTTACGCGTTTTTTCATTTGGCCTTTTTCAAAGCGTTCTGGTTTAAATTTTTCTGGCTCTGACCAATATTCTTCGTTCATGTGTACGGAATAGCAACAGGCTACAACCTTATCACCTGGCATAATTTTATGCCCATCAATTTCATCTTCTTCTTTGGCTTCACGAATAAGCGCCCATGCTGGTGGATACATCCGCATAGTTTCTTGAATAACAGAGCGAGTATAGGTCATTTTCAACAAATCGTCCCATGTTGGCTCTGCCTTATCACCGATAATTTCATCGGCTTCAGCCCGTACTTTTTCCATCATTTCAGGGTTTTGCGTCAGATTATAAACGCACCATGCCATTGTCAGAGCTGTGGTTTCTGTGCCTGCCCAAAGATATTGCTTCATCTCATCAATGGCTTGCTCATGGTCATAAGTTGGATTATCGGGATCTGCTTCCAATTCTTGGAATAAGGTCAAAAGCGTATTTTCGCGCCCTTTCCAAGGATCACTATTGATAATCGCGTCAGGCACAGTATGCCAAGCTTCAATCGCGCCAGCAGCAGCTTCCTCACTGGTCACTTCCACCAAACCATCATGTTCTTTTTTCAAACGTAATTCTTTGTGATTGCCCACAGATGTATAGGCTTTAACTGCGCCATAAACCGCATTAGCATTAATAGGAAATTCACGGTCAAACAACGCCTTAGAAATCATATCACACGCCAGTGTCCATGTTTCCTCGACCATTTCAAAAGATTCGCCTGATTCCGCGCGCTTCGCCCACATTTCTTCTTTCCGATCAATCGCGCTTTGTAGATGCGGAATATATTCAGCATAAACTTTTGGATGAAATGATTTTTGTTGCGGTGTGCGCACATTTTGCCAAAGCGCACCGTCAACGGTAATCATGCTTTTACCAAAAATAGGCTCAAGCCCGCTAAAAAATTTATGATATTGGTCAACTTTTTTCACAAAAATACGGTCAAAATGCTCCACTTTACCCAACATAAAGATCTTTTCATCACGCATTTTAATCGGCACGACACCGTTCATTTTTTTAAGCAGACGATTAACCGTCCCCATCGGATCATCACCTTTCATAAAAGGTGTGAGCTTAAACCAAATACTATGCTCTTGCCCTAGGCTTTGAGCATGGTCTTTTACGGATTTAGGGGCTGAGGCTGTGTCTGCTGTGTCTGTCATTTAATTTTCCGCTTTCACGCTTGAGATCTAAAACGAGTTTAATAAGGCCATTTTCAAAAACGATGTTCCTATTATCAAATATTTTATAGAATATTGCATATAATATTGGGAACTAAAATAAATAGTTATACTTAAGTTCTATGATCATACTCATATACAGAGAGAATATAAAAAAAGCAATGATATATAAAACCAAAAAACCCCTACTTCAAAAGGAGTAGAGGCTTGATAATACAATCTAAAGCGATCAATGGAACTAAATTTTATTTGGATTTATATTCACTTCGATTTATATTCACCAGGCAAGGTCGCTTTAAAAGAAATCGCGATGTCTTTATTTTTCTCTGCATCAAATGAGCTTACCAGCAAAGTCATTTCATTATCTTTCAAAGTATCCATAGAGAGATAAGCATATTGCAATTTTTTATGACTAACTTCTGGCAAATTCACTGATTTGAAAACTTTACTAAGAGAAGAGCCGTCTTCTTTCCCGATCCATTGAATCACAACTGACGCAGAGCGTTTTTGCGTTGTTTCAATTTTCGTATTTGGCAAAATAACCATAGCACGATAAAAACCACCAATATTACCTTTGCGCCATTTTCCGCCTGTAATCATTTCAGGAATTTCAGCTGGCACGGATGCGGCAATTTTTTGAGCCAGAAGCCCTGAAGGCGATTTTATCATTTGATCCGCAAAAGATAGGCTTGTCATAGACAAGAAAGAAGCTCCCATAAGGCTCACAAAGCTCATAAGTAAAGATATAAATCGAGGGCGATTAGATTTTATAAACATGATCTCTCTCTTTCTTCATTTCTTTTAAAGTTGGGATTAAAGCTCAACAATTAAAAACAGCTTGCACTATGGTTAAAGTGTAACAAAGTCTTCTTCATAAAACTGAAACAAAAACGCTTAATATTTTGTTAATACCGTACTCAAT
>JAJRPW010000101.1 GCA_024280585.1 Alphaproteobacteria bacterium | reverse complement strand
AATCGGTGCCGTCGAGCAGGTCGTTATCGCGCTTGGGGCCGATCATATAGTAGTTTTTGCCGAAACCATGTGCGCCGGATTTGATATGTTCATATGTCACTTCGCCGGAAGTGAGCACATGGTCATATAAATGCCCCTTTATGCCAAGGCGTTCAAGCCCTTCAATGGCGCGAAATGCGCGGCGCGGCGCGTTTGACAGGAATATAATCTTCTTGCCACGGGATTTTAATTGCTCTAAACAGTCGTGAACTCCGGCATAAGCCACCTGTCCGTCATGGATAACACCCCATAAATCAACCAGGAAAGAGTCGTAATTATCAGTTATTTTAGAGATGTTATTAAAATATTTTGTTGTCATTTTATTACATTTGGTGTATATTGAATGGCTAAAGAGTTAAAATAGCAAAAAATTAATAAATAAGGAATAGAAAAATGAAAGGAAGTTCTGGGTACGCAAGAATAAATACAGGAAGATACGATGGAGAGACAGCAAAAAAGAGAGCAGGAAAAAAAGAAGAAGAAAGTGATGATCTTAGAAACGGTTTGGAGCATTTAGTTGGAGAGTATGAAAAGTTAGATGCGATATATTCAGTTCACGTAACAATTCGTATGAATAACCATTACATGGATGTATGGTGTAATAAGTCGGGAGGCGCTTTGCAATTGCCTCGTATAGAATATGAAATGGCTGAAAATGAGGTGAGATTAGAAAAAGATCGCTTCCATTACCTTAGATTAAAAGAAGTTTATGAAGATGATTGTAAGAAATTTACAGAAAAATATGAGGTATCAGGGGGTGGTGATCGGGCTACTTCAGCGCCGCCTCGATTAAATCAGCAGTCTTTTTCTTCCCGTATAACTCCACAAAGGAGCCAAAGCGCGGCCCCTGGCTCTGGCCAAGAAGAACTTCGTAGAGGGCGCGAAACCAGTCGCGGAGGTTTTCAAACTCATGGTTGTTCCCAACGCTAAAGACGATATTTTGTAGATCCGCTGCACTTGTTGCATCGGTAGTTTTAAGCTCGTTCGCAAGCTCTTGCATTGCCGCTTTTTCGCGTGCATCAGCCTTGCGATATTTCTTGTTTGGCTTGATGAAATCCTGGTAATAAAACAGTGCATGTTTGACCAATTCATCCAAATGCGGTGAGTTTTCAGGAGTCGCATCTTTTGCATAATTTTCAATAAAACCCCATAAAATAGATGCATCTTCGGCATGACATGCGCTGGCTAGATTTAATAGGAGTGCGAATGTCAACGGAGATTCAGGCTTTGGCGGATTGCCATTATGGATATGCCAAACTGGGTTTTTCAATTGTTCTTCAATTGGTTGCTCGTGGAACTTACCAAGGAAGGTTAAGTATTCATCAACAGCCTTTGGAATCACGTCAAAATATAGCCGTTTAGCTTTCCGAGGATTTTGATACATATAGTATGACAGGCTTTCCTGCGGGGCGTAACGCAACCATTGCTCCATCGAAATTCCGTTGCCTTTTGACTTAGAAATTTTCTCGCCTTTATCATCCAAAAATAGTTCAAACATATATTGCTCAGGCTGTTTTCCACCGGCTATGCGTGCGATTGCGCTGTATAATTTTGCCGAAACCAAATGATCTTTGCCGTACATCTCGAAATCAACATCGAGTGCCGCCCAGCGCATGCCAAAATCAGGCTTCCATTGCAGCTTACAATTGCCGCCAGTTACCGGGATTTCGGTTGTTGCACCATCTTCATCTTTGAATGTTATAGTGCCTTTCTCGATGTTTTTGTCAATCGTTGGAACCTGCAAAACCTTGCCGGTTTTTGGCGAAATCGGCATGAACGGGCTGTAAGTTTTCTGGCGATCAGGGCCAAGTGTCGGCAGCATAACTTTCATCACCGCATCGAAATTTTTTAGGATTTCCAGGAGTTTTTCGTCATAAACACCGTTTTTGTAATTTTCTGTAGAGCTTTGAAACTCATAATCAAAACCAAACTGATCGAGAAATGCACAAAGACGGGCATTCATCACCGCGCCATAGCTTTCATCACCGCCAAACGGATCGGGAATGGAGGTTAGCGGCTGATGCATATATTGCGCTATTTTTTCCGGGTTGGGCATGTTATCCGGGACTTTACGCAGGCCGTCCATATCATCGGAAATACAGAATAATTTTGTAGGAATTTCAGGCGCTAAGGCCTCAAATGCGCGGCGTACCATGGTTGTGCGTGCTACCTCACCGAAAGTGCCGATATGCGGCAGGCCGGATGGGCCGTAACCTGTTTCAAAAAGTACATATCCCTTGGCAGGAACCTTGCTGTCAATGCGTTTTAGAATTTTCTCGGCTTCTATAAATGGCCAGGCTTTTGATGCAATCGCTTTGTCGAATATGTCGCTCATGGTTGTCCTTTTGTTTTTTCACTGGTATATACGTATTGACCTTAAAGTCAAACCATATATATTTGCTTTCATGACAAAACCATTCTGGAAAACAAAAAAATTAGAAGAAATGTCGCAATCTGAGTGGGAGTCTTTGTGTGATGGTTGTGGGCTGTGCTGCTTAACCCGCCTTGAAGATGAAGATTCGGGCGCGATGGCGCTGACAAATATCGCGTGTAGCTATCTCGACTTCGAGACTTGTGGTTGTACGGATTATAAAAATCGTAAGACAAATGTGCCTGATTGCATGAGTGTTACGTTGAAGATTTTGCCAGATTTGCATTGGATGCCGGAGACTTGTGGCTATCGTTTGATTCATCAGGGCAAGGATTTATATGACTGGCATCCGCTGGTTTCGGGCGATATAAAAACTGTGCATGAAGCCGGGATTTCCATGTCAGGAAATATGATTAGCGATAAAAAGGTGGATGAGATTGATTTGGAAGACCATATCGTGCGGTGGTTGTAAAAATTTTTTCTGGAAGCTCGGATTAATCTCTGCTAAAAATACTATCGCCGAGGCTTTGCCAAAGCACCTGCCGCAAGGCAGGAATATCGTAGGAGCCTGGCTCTTTGCGCAGTCTGCCGATCGGCAGGATTCGTTAACCTTAATTTATGAGGTAAATATGGATCATTTAGATCGGATAGCCAGACTGTCACAAGCAGTCTGGCGAATTCTGAAGCTAATCCTTGATATTATAAAAAGATTGGATTAGTGAACGAAGTTGTGGGCGTCAGAGTAATCTGGTGCCCACTCCTACGATCATTATAACCTATCGTTGTATTACTTGTCAAATGCTGTTAAGAAGGAAAAATGTCATTAGCTTTATACATATTATTATTTAGTGTCGGTGCGTTGGGATCGGCTTATGTTGCACAATATGGTTTCGGTTTGGAGCCGTGCATATTATGTCTTTATCAACGGATTCCATTTGCAGTTAGCGCAGTTTTGAGCGCGATTGCCTTGTTCTTTAAAGGTAAAGTGCATATGCTGCTGGTAGCATTTTGTGGTATTTCATTTTTGGTTGGCGCGGGGATCGCGTTCTATCAAGTGGGAATAGAGCAGGGCGTTTTCGAAATGACCGATGGCTGCGCGGATGATTTATCGCAGCTATCATTCGCAGAAATGCAAAAGCAAATTATTGGAAAACCAGCGGTTCAGTGTGATACGCCGCAATTTGTTTTCCTGGGGATTTCTATGGCGGGGTGGAACTTCTTTTTCTCTTCAATCGCCGGAATAATTGTGTTATCAATGGTTGGTAAAATGTTTCAGGCTCTAAGATATATTAAGAAAAGCAATGACTATAAAAAATAGACAGCCAGGCGATCTAACAAAAGATTCAATGATTGATGAGTTTATCCGGGTTAACCAAGCTGGTGAATTAGGTGCGAAACGGATTTATGCCGGGCAATTGGCGGTCTTGCGCAAAAAATCTTCGAAGAAAATAATCGATACAATCGAGCATATGGCGGCGCAGGAAGAAGAGCATCTGGCCTATTTTTCCGAGCAAATTAGTGAAAGAAAAGTGCGGCCGACGATAATGTCGCCGATCTGGGAGGTTGGCGCGTTTGCGCTTGGCGCAGCGACGGCTCTTATGGGCGAAAAAGCTGCAATGGCTTGCACTGTAGCGGTTGAAGAGGAGATAGACAGGCATTATAGCGCGCAACTCGAGCAGCTTGAAGATAATGAAGATGAAAGTGATCTGAAGGAGAAAATCGAAAAATTTCGCGCCCAAGAGTTGGAACATCGTGATATCGGCCTAGAAAATGATGCTGAAAAAGCAGCGGCTTACCCGCTTTTATATTCCGCTGTGAGCGGGATGACCAAGCTTGCCATCGCAATTTCGAAGAAGGTTTGAAACACCATATTTTAGTGGTCTTACGGTAATCTAGTTAGCTCTATGGATCTTCGCCTTTTACCCTCATGGCTTGCATGCGACCCCTTCCTTCTCATGTGTGATCCTTTTTTTCTGGCCGGTCTGTCAAGAGAGTCGTCTATATTGTCAAAAGATTTTTTTATACAGCTGTTTTCGTTCTCTTTTTTACTATCAAAAGAAACGGATATTTTACCATCATTATTTTTATGGCTGATGCAATCAGATTTAATTATATCATTGGCAGTTTGCTCAATAATACTTTCTTTTAACTCTTTAAATTTTCCTACGTCTATTCCATGGTTTAGTTTACTATCCAGTGCGCCTTTTAAATTACTATTTCTAAACTGGTCATTTATCGTACCAATTAACCTATCTCTAGTATTTTTTTGTAATAATAGGCTGGAATATTTAATATTACTATTTTCTGTGATAGCAGTTAGTTTAAGGGCGCTCTTCGTTTTTTCAGCCCCATATTCCTCAATTAAAATTAATTCAAGAATTTTATCTGCTATTTGCTCTCCAACTTCTGGAAAAATATCTATTTTTGGTGGCATTATCAGCCTCTT
>JAJRPW010000100.1 GCA_024280585.1 Alphaproteobacteria bacterium | reverse complement strand
GTGGGACAGTGCGGCGTAATGATTTGTCTGACTTCAAGCGCGTTCAGGCTAATGGAAAAATTGCCATGAAGCTTGATGAAGATAGTGGTGATAGGTTAGTTAGTGTTCGCGTTTGTAACGAATCCCAGCATGTTTTATTGTCGACTAAAGGCGGTAAGTGTATTCGTTTCCCAGCGACAGCAGTGCGTGAGTTTAAGAGTCGGGCGTCCGCCGGAGTTAGGGGCGTTAAGATGGATAAAAGTAATGAAGTTGTGTCGATGGATATCCTCGATGGAACTGAATTAACTGACATAGACATCCGTGCTAAGTATTTGAAAATCCCTGCAGATATGCGTTCTGGAATTAGCTCGCTTATGGTACAAAAAGATGCGGTTGATGATGAAGATAAAAAGCAGCTGATCGAGGTCGAAATACAGGATTATATGGATCAAATTGAAAGCGAATTGGATTCGGATACGATTCGAATTTGGGCGCGCCATGAGCAATTTATCATGACGATTACCGAAAATGGCTTTGGTAAGCGTACTTCTGCGTATGAATATCGAGTCACTAATCGCGGTGGGTCGGGCATTGTCAATATTATTACTTCAGAACGCAACGGTGCTGTCGTGGCAAGTTATCAAATCGAAGATTCTGATCAGTTGCTGCTTATTACAACGAATGGCCAGCTGATTCGTTGTCCGGTTCATGATGTACGGATTGCCGGTCGGAACACGCAAGGTGTAACTATTTTCAGAACTGCAAAAGGCGAACGGGTTATTTCTGTCGCGCGTATTGAGGATTCTGAAAGTGAAGAAGCAGAGGAAATTGAGGAAAATCGTGACTGATAGGGTAGGGATATATCCGGGAACTTTTGATCCTGTTACATTCGGGCATATGGATGTGATTAAGCGGGCTACCAAATTAGTTGATAAATTGGTGATTGCTGTTGCTGCAGATACTGCGAAAACGCCGATATTTGCGCTCGAAAAACGGGTGAAAATTGTTCAGGAAGAGGTTGTTTTAATTGGAGCAAGTGCTGGCATAGAAATCGAAGTTCTGGGCTTCGAAGGTTTGCTGGTTAATTTTGCCAAAGAGAATGAAGCTTCCTTAATTATCAGAGGGTTGCGGGCTGTTTCTGATTTTGAATATGAGTTCCAAATGTCGGGGATGAATAGTAAGTTGGAGCCTGATATTCAAACTGTTTTTTTGCCTGCGTCGGAGGGAACACATTTTATAGCATCACGATTTGTTAAAGAAATTGTTCGTTTAGGCGGTAGTGTTGAGGGGCTTGTTTCGCCCAATGTTCGCAAAGAGCTTGAACGTCATTATTTCTGAGGGGTGTTAATAACCTCTTCGGCAGCTTGCATAAGTGCCTTGGCTTTGTTGCAACTTTCCTGGTATTCGGCTTCCGGGTCAGAATCGGCGACGACTCCACCTCCTGCTTGTATATAAAGTTTGCCATTTTTTACCAATCCCGTTCGCAAGGATATGCATGTATCGACGTTGCCATCGCAGGCAAAATAGCCGACTCCGCCGGCATAAAAGCTGCGCCGTTCTTTTTCCAGCTCATCAATAATTTCCATAGCGCGAATTTTGGGAGCGCCGCTAACCGTTCCAACCGGAAAGCCTGCAATTAGTGCATCAATTGCATCAAAATCATCACAAATTCCACCCTCTATATTCGATACAATATGCATCACGTGGGAATAATATTCGACTATTTCTTTTTCGGTAACCTTGACAGTGCCGGTCTTTGCTATGCGACCGATATCATTTCGCCCTAAATCAATCAGCATCAAGTGTTCTGCCAATTCTTTGGCGTCAGAAAGCAAATCTGCGGTTAAAGCATCGTCTTCCGCTTTGTTTTGCCCGCGTTTTCGCGTTCCTGCAATTGGTCTGACTGTTGCTATACCATCACGTAGGCGAACCAAAATTTCAGGGCTCGATCCAACTAATGCAAAATCATCAATTTTCAAATAAAATGAATAGGGTGAGGGGTTTAGCCGTCTCAAAGCGCGATATAAAGAAAAGGCTGGATGGTCAAATTCAACGGTAAAACGTTGCGATGGAACCACCTGAAAAACATCGCCGGCGAGTATGTATTCTTTGGCTTTTATAACCATTTTATGGTATTCTTCGCGCGTGGTATTGCTTGTGTATTGTAACGTTTTTTGTGGTTTGTTGGCGATGTTTTTTAGATAGTTTTTTTCCAGATTAATGTTGCCCAACTGATTAATTATGGCAAAAATTCTAGCAGTTGCTGCGTCATATTCTTTTTTTGCATCGGAGTTTTTATAAAAAACAGGCGTAATAAAAATCATCTCATTTTTTACCGAATCGAATACGATAACAATTTTTGGCCGGAAAAAAAACGCATCATCAATCCCAATCGTATCAGGGTTGCTATCCGGTAATTTTTCCATGTAACGCACCATATCATATGAAAAATAGCCAAATAATCCCGAGGACATTGGCGGTAATCCAGCTGGAATATCTATTTTTGATTCGTTAAGTGCTTTTCTGAATTCATCGAAAACATTGCCATTTAGCTGCTCAAAATTGTCGCCAGCATCCCTGCTAATCGCGGTTTTGCCGTCTTTGCACTTAAAAATAAGGTCGGGGGCAAGTGCTATAAATGAATATCTGGCTTTGTTGGCGCCACCTTCGACTGATTCAAATAGTCCACAATATTTTTCATCGCCCAATTTTAACATAACCGAAGCGGGGGTTTCCAAGTCAGCTGGCAAAATTTTCCAGATAAGCTGGTTATTGCCACTTGAATAACTTTCACTAAATTGTTGATATTCAGGAAATATATTCATTTTAATAAGCTATATTCAAGGCGTCTTGATTGATAAAAACCGGATATTTTTTACGTAAATAATTATTATACTGAGTTAAGATGTCATCAGCAAAGCTTTGTTTTAGCTCATTTTTTATCTTTTTTAAGCTGTCTTCCGAGGCCGCATGTTTAACTTCTTTGAGTTTTGCCATCAAAAACGCTCCGTCATTATTTTGGTAAGATAAGGTCGATTCTCCAGGTTCTAAATTAAATAATTCGTTGGCAAGCATCATAGGTTCGCCATGCTGACCATCTAAAAATGCCTTTGTAGTAGGCCTGTTAACTGATTTTGCTGGTTTAAATTCAGCCCCGATTTTTTTTGCCAATTTGGCGACAGAGGCTCCGTTTTTAATTTGTTCTGCAACTTCCTTAGCTTTTTTCGTAAGAACTATACGTTTTTCTTGATCCTTCCAATAGGAAATTACGGTCCCCTTAACTTCATCCAAAGCTTTAACTCGTTGCGGGGTTATCCCGTCCACTCTGGTAATTAGATAGGTCACATTATCCGAAAGCAAGGTTACCGGCGAGGCCTCGTTTTGTTCTGATGCAAAAATCATCGGCAGTAAAATTTCGTTCTCAGGCAAGTCAGTGATAGTATTGCCGCTCGCGCCATTTCCGTTTAGATCAATTGCTGCAATTTTATGCAAAACCAAATCAAATTTTTTCGCGACCTCCTCAACGGCCAAGCCAGAGGCAAATTCATCCTCAATCTGATTGGCGAAATCATAAAATATTTCCGTAGATTTTTCTTCTATAAGCAATTGTTCTATCTGATTTTTTACTTCGGCGAACTCTTGGATTCGTTCG
>JAJRPW010000099.1 GCA_024280585.1 Alphaproteobacteria bacterium | reverse complement strand
TTATCTTGAACAAAATCAGTGGGTAGGCCAAGTTCAGCATATTTTTGCTTATTAAAGCGCTCAATAAAAAAACCTCGCTTGTCGCCAACAACATCCAGTTCGACAACTAATAAATTCTTCAGCGAGGTTTTTACTATTTTCATTTAAAGTATAACTCTAAGATTGTTTTGTAAACATCTGTTAAATCATTAATATCTTCGGTAGAAATACATTCATCTATTTTATGAGCTGTCTCGTTAATCATACCAAATTCGACAACAGGGCAGTAATCTTTTATAAAACGTGCATCGGAGGTGCCGCCGGTTGTACTAAGTTCTGGCTCTTTTCCGGTTACATCTTTTACGGCTTTGCTAACGATTTCACTTAATTCACCAGGTTGTGTTAAAAATGCCTCACCCGACACACGATGATTTAGTTCGTATTTAGTGTCGCCTGTTTCGCATAGAGAATTACAAATTCCCTCGATCCATCTAATCAGCGTTGCCGAAGTATGTATATCGTTAAAACGTATGTTGAACATGGCTTGCGCGGTTTGCGGGATTAAATTATCCGTCGGATTATTCACATCTATTGTAACAATTTCAAGATTTGTTGGCTGAAAAAACTCCGTTCCTTCATCCAGATCATGGCTATCCAGTTCATTTAAAATGCGATTTATGCGGCTAACCGGATTATCTGCAAGGTGAGGGTAGGCGACATGCCCCTGCTTACCCCAAATTTTCAACTCAAATGTCACTGATCCACGACGACCAATCTTGATCATTTCTCCCAGTTTGCTTGGATTTGTCGGCTCACCAACAATACACGCATCCAGCTTAACTGAATCTTTCTCCAGTTGCTTTAGCAATTTCCGTGTGCCGTTAATTGCAATCGCCTCCTCATCGCCGGTTATCAGTAAGCTTATCGACCCATGTGGGGTTTTATGCCGCAAATATTCAGAAACTGCGGCAATAAAACAAGCGATGGCGCACTTCATATCAACCGCGCCGCGACCATATAAAATGCCGTCAATAACTTCGGGCTTAAACGGATTCACCTTCCACTCGTTAACATCGCCGGGGGGGACAACGTCTGTGTGGCCGGCAAAACAGAAGTTGGGTGAATGTTCGCCAAACTGTGCATATAAATTGTCAACAGGCTCAGTCCCGGATTCTTCAAATATGTGTCTTCTACAAGTGAATCCTAAGCCTTCCAAGGCGTTTTGTACGACATCAAGCGCGCCTTCATCCTTAGGAGTTACGCTCGCGCAGGAAATTAAATCTTTTGATAATTGTAACGGATCTATAGTCATTTTTTGCCCTAACTAGGTTCTGTTGTGATTTTGAATAGTTTAGATTTTTTAGATAGTTTTTAGCGAAAATTTTTACAATTTTTGTCCTAATAGCGGTTCCTATTTGGAAAAAATTTTAAGAATTTGCAGCAAAAAATAGCAAAAATAAAAATTTATTCAAAATCACAACAGAGCCTAAGCCGCTTCAGACCTCAATAATTCATTTATGGAGGTTTTGGAGCGCGTTTTTGCATCAACTCTTTTTACAATAACCGCGGCATAAAGTGAAGGTTTAATTGTACCGTCATCGCGCAGCTGTCCTTGTATGCTTCCTGGTACAACAACTGAATATGCAGGAACTCGACCCTGGAAAATTTCGCCGGTTTCACGATCGATAATTTTAGTAGAAGCACCGATGAAAACGCCCATGGATATTACGGATCCTTCTTCAACGATGACGCCTTCTGCGATTTCGCTGCGCGCTCCGATGAAGCAGTTATCTTCTATGATTACGGGGCTTGCCTGCAATGGTTCTAATACGCCGCCAATGCCGGTTCCGCCTGAAATATGACAGTTTTTACCGATTTGAGCGCAGCTTCCAACAGTCGCCCAAGTGTCGATCATAGTTCCTGAGTCGATATATGCACCAAGATTCACAAAGCTTGGCATTAAAACAACATCCGGCGCGACATAAGATGCGTGTCTGACAAAACAGCCGGGAACAGCTCGGAAGCCTGCGTTTTTGAAGTCACCTTCTGACCAGTCCTGGAATTTTGACGGGACTTTGTCATACCAACAGGTTTTTTCATCGCCCTGGCTGGGGCCGCCTTCCATGAGCTGCATACCGTTTAGTTTAAATGACAACAAAATCGCTTTTTTAGCCCACTCGTTGATTTTCCACTTGCCGTTTTCTTTTTCGGCAACTCGCAGTTTTCCAGAATCAAGATTATTCAAAGTCTTGATAACCTCGTCACGGATATCTCCCGTTGTTTTGGTAGAAATATTGTCTCTATCTTCCCACGCTTGTTCGATAACTTTTTGAGTTTGTTGCATAATATTCACCCGATTATTTTAGTTCGCGGGAAATATATACTATAAATATATACGCGTCTAGTCTGATAAGGAAATATTTTGCTGGGGTTTTTACAAAATCGCAGGAACGGGTGTTCGCCCGTTCCTGCGATGTGAGATAAAATTATTATCGAGAGCGTTTTCCCTCTGATCCTGAGTCGGATTGATAACCAGGAAGGCCGCCATTGTAGCCGTCAATAGTACCAATCTCACTAGCAATATCAGTAAGGTTAGCTATGCTACCACCATAAATATGGCTGTCAGCGTCGCCACCACTTCTGACAGTATAAGCATCAGCACGTGATATAGTTCCCACGCCGCCACGAGGCGCGCGGCCAGCATCCCTTGTATTCCTGCCAGCTCGATGAGCACCCTCTCTTCTGTCGCCGGTGCGATCTTGCCAAGTTAGTTTGCCGCCTTGAGCGCGCATTTCAGTATCGGAAACGTAAACACCGCCAGCAACTAAGGCGCCAACTCCTATAACAATTAATGCTATCTCACTTCCTTGTAAGCCTTCACTTCCAGCAGCAATTTGTGGCATTGACGGTGGTAAATCACCTGCATCCGTAGGCCAAGGTGTTGGTGCAAATGTCGGCACATCCGTTGGAGAGCCTGTCAGTGCAAGCGTGGGCGCAGGTGAAGGCCAAGGTG
>JAJRPW010000098.1 GCA_024280585.1 Alphaproteobacteria bacterium | reverse complement strand
GGATATGAGGCCACCCAAAAAATAAGAGAGTTTGAATCCGATGGTAAACGTACAATAATAGTTGCGATCACGGCAAATGCTCTATCCGGCGAGAAGGAAAAATGTCTGGAAGCTGGTATGGATGGTTATATAAGCAAGCCAATAAGTGGGGAATCACTGGAAGTTATTTTAGAAAAATATGTAGGTTAATAATGAATAATTCAAATAATAAAAAGACGTTATCGATATTAGTTATTGAAGATAATGATATGTTCAGAAAGCTGGCTGTCGATATGCTCGCGGAATATAATAGCTTTGCTGCAAGCAATGTTAAGGATGGATTGGCAAAATTTAAGACACATAGTCCCGATATCGTTTTTTTGGATATTGGCCTTCCCGACGGCAATGGCCATGATTTATTAAAACAAATAATAGGTTTGGATGCAAACGCGTTTGTTATAATGTTGACAGCAAGTAACTTGAAAATAGATGTGCAGGGGGCTATAAAAGAAGGCGCAAAAGGATATATTATAAAACCATTTTCACGCAAAAAAATCAAGGATAGTATCGACCTTTATTTATCAGAAAAAATGGCGCGGGTATAAGGAATGAAGCAAGATGACGTGCTGACAATTCTGATAATAGAAGATAATGAAATGTTCAGAAAAATGGCGTTTGAAGTGTTCGACGGCTGCAATCGCATAATGGCCGAGGATGCAGAAGAGGGCTTTGAGAAGTTTAAGGAATATTGCCCGGATGTAACCCTGCTTGATATTGGCCTCCCGGGCAAAAATGGTTTGCAGCTACTTCCCGATCTTATAGGCTATGACCCGGAGGCGTTCGTTGTTATGCTAACGGCAAGCAGGATTTCCAGAGACGTGAATCAGGCAAAAAAACTAGGAGCTGCCGGATATATAACGAAGCCTTTTTCATTTGCAAAAGTTAGCGAATGTATGTCCAGCTATCGGCAATATAAACGGGAATTGGAGTCACTTTCTCCTGAAGAACGAGCTGGAAGTGTTATTGAGAAGTTGAGGGTCGAGGCGGTTGAAGCGAGTTTAATGAAAAAAGAGGAGGAGCTTTCCCCTGAATTAATCCATGAGCGAAAGGTTGAAGAAACTTTAAAAAGTTGGAATATTTTGTTTGTAGACGATTATTTAACTAATACAGAGCGTGCGAAAACACAGTTATCCAAGCTGGGCTGTAATGTAGAAACGGCGGATAGCGGCGAAGAAGTGCTTAAAAAAATAAAAAAACAAAATTATAATCTGATATTTTTAGACTCGCAAATGACCGGAATTGATGGGTATGATACGACGCGCAAAATAAGAGCTACGGAGAAGGAATCGGCCGAGCATTATACGGTAATCATAGGAATGGTAGAGCATTCTTATGAAATCGATGATAAATTATGGCAAGCGTCAGGTATGAATTCGTTCGTTCATAAACCTGCGCGATTTGCCCAGTTGCAAGCTGCTATTGAAAAATATGTTAGTGAAGAAGTTGACGGAATAAGTGATAGGTATGTAAAATGACAGAAAATTCCGAAGTTAAATTGGACAGCCTGATAAAGGATTTTGAGCTATTCGCGCATATCGCATCGCATGATTTGCGTGATCCTTTAAGGCAGGCTTTGTATAATTTAGATGATTTGAAAAAAAATAAGGGCGATAATGCAGAACTGATTGAAGGGGCGCAAGACTGCATAAATGAGGTGCTGAGTAAAATTGCCCTATTGCGCGAATATTCTCACTTAATTAACTGTAAAAAAGAATTTGAAAAGGTCGATTTAAATGAGGTTCTTGCGGCGGTTCTTGGCGATTTGCGCGAAAAAATTAATGCAAGCAACGCAGAAATTAATTATAAAAAACTTCCTGTAATTATTGGCAATGAAGGCCATTTAGTCATGTTATTCAAGGAGTTGGTTGATAATTCAATCAAATTTAAGGGGGATGATGTAACGAAAATAGATGTATCTTGCGAGCAACATGATGGGGTATATAAATTTATAATAAAAGATAATGGTGTTGGTATAGAAGAATTTTACAGAGAATTAATTTTTGGGTTATTTCAAAGGTTAAACCCGGAAATCAAAGACGGGAGTTATGGGGTGGGGCTTGCTTTCGCTAGAAAAATAGTTGAAAATCACGGCGGGAAAATTTGGTTTGACACTGGAGAAAATGAGGACGGGGTGCGTTTTCATTTTATTTTAGACGGTGCGCTTTAGTCGTTGCAAATTAATCTCTGGCTGTTATTCTCAAAGTCTAGATATATTCTTAACTAACATTGAAAGTAATAATTATGACAGACTCAGCCGCCGTACAACAAGATGGCTTAGCCATCGCGCCTGCCTCGCAAGGATCTTCTAGTGTTGAATTTACTATAGAGCGCTCGGCTCTTTTAAAATCTTTATCACATGTACAATCTGTAGTTGAAAAAAGGAATACTATTCCTATCCTGTCTAATGTTAGGCTGGATGTTGAGGGCGATTTTTTAAGCCTGACAGCGACGGATATGGATGTCGCAATTACCGAGAAACTCGCTGTGGAAGTTGATGTTGAGGGTGCTTTGACCGTGCCGGCTCATACGTTATATGACATTGTCAGAAAACTTCCCGATGGCTCACAAATTATGATATATGGTAACGCCGATGGCGATGGCAAATTGCATATCGACTCCGGCTCTTGTAAATTTAGCCTGTCATGCTTGCCGATTGCAGAATTTCCTGTGATGGAAAAAGATGATTTCGTGAATAATTTTACGATAAGTTCCGCAGAGCTTTCTGCACTAATCGACAAAACGCGATTTGCGATTTCAACTGAAGAAACAAGATATTATCTGAATGGAATTTATCTGCATTCAAAAGAAGTGAGTGGCGAAAGCAAATTATGTTCGGTGGCAACAGATGGTCATCGGCTGGCAAAAATTGAGATTGATGCCCCCGAAGGCGGTGATAAAATCTCCGGGGTGATTGTGCCCAGGAAAACTGTAGCGGAATTATATAAACTTATTGATGGTATTGAAGTTGATGTGAAGGTTTCACTTTCGGATACAAAGATCTGTTTTGAAATGGAAAATGCCTTCTTGCTGTCTAAATTAATTGACGGGACTTTCCCTGAATATAATCAGGTGATTCCGCATAATAATGAAAATTTGATGGAAATTAACACTGACGCATTTATCAAGGCGGTTGATCGGGTTTCTACTATTACTTCGGACAAAACTCGTGCAATCAAGCTCATTATCGAGACGGGCAAGCTGACCTTGTCAGCGGTAAATGAAGAAAACGGAACGGCAATTGAAGAGATCGACGTTATATATGAGCCAGGCGAGACGATAGAAATAGGCTTTAATTCCAGGTATTTACTCGAGATTTTAGCGGGTATTGAGGGCGAGTCGGTAAAGTTGCTGTTTGCTGATGGTAGCGCTCCAGCCTTGATTAATGATCCGGCGAATGCAGGCGCGCTATATGTAATTATGCCAATGCGAATATAATGAAAATCGCCACATGGAATATAAATTCTGTCCGTCTCAGAAAAAATCTGATCGAGAAATTAAATCAGGAGGAGGGGGTTGATATTATTTGTCTGCAGGAAACAAAAGTGCAGGATCAGGAGTTTCCACTGAAAGATTTGAAGAAAATAGGTTATGAATACATCGCATTTCGCGGTGAAAAATCCTATAATGGAGTAGCGATTCTTTCAAAAATTCCACTTAGTAATGTTCAAATGGAGAATGTGGCCGAATCTCAGGACACGCGGCACATATCGGCAGTTTTACCCGACGGCACTGTTTTGCATAATTTTTATATTCCAGCCGGCGGTGATGAACCGGATGTGGATATAAATCCAAAATATAAGTTCAAACTAAAATTTGTCGATTACATGACAGAGTGGCTGCCAAAAATCCATAATAACGACGATAAAGCTATAATTGTCGGGGATTTCAACATTGCGCCATATGAACATGACGTTTGGTCAAGCAAACAGCTGAGAAATGTGGTATCACACACCGATCAAGAAAGGGAAAAATTGAACAAATTACGTGACAGTTTGGGCTGGGTTGATGTTGCTCGTGAGTTCGTACCTATGGATGAAAAACTTTATAGCTGGTGGAGCTACCGCAATCGTGACTGGAAAAAATCGAATCGTGGCCGTCGTTTGGATCATATTTGGGTTACACCGGAGTTAAAAGGAGCGGTTAAATCATACAAAACTATGCCGCATATTCGTGACTGGGAGCGGCCGTCAGATCACGTGCCTGTGGTCATTGAGTTGAAATAAAACTATTATTTTATTGCAAAAAGACTATGGAAACATTATCTTGCAACGGGTTCTCTTGCGACCGTGGCGGAATTGGTAGACGCGCATCGTTGAGGTCGATGTCCGGAAACGGGTGGAGGTTCAAGTCCTCTCGGTCGCACCATCAAAAAACCTATTTTTGAAGGCCACTTAAATCCATAGCAGCCTTCACAAATGCTTTAAAAATTGGGTGGGCACAAAAAGGCCGGGATTTAAATTCCGGATGAAATTGCACACCTATAAACCATGGGTGATTGGGGTTTTCAACGATTTCCGGCAAAGTTCCATCGGGTGAAGTACCGGAAAATTTTAAACCAGATTTTTCCAGCTGCTCTACATAATCGACATTTACTTCGTAACGGTGACGGTGGCGCTCATTAATTTTTGCTTTGCCATAAATTAAGCGGGCAAGAGTATTGGGTTTGATGGAGCAATCGTAGTTTCCAAGGCGCATTGTGCCGCCAAGATCCCCGGTTTTCTTTCGATATTCGATCAATGAGCCGCGCGACCACTCAGTCATAAGCCCAACTACATGCGTACCATCCTCGGTAAATTCACTCGAATTTGCGTCTTTTATTCCGGCCAAATTCCGAGCAGCCTCAATCACCGCAACCTGCATCCCCAAGCATATGCCAAAATATGGTATATTATTCTCACGCGCATAAGTCGCCGCAGCAATTTTTCCCTTAACACCATCCGAACCAAAACCGCCAGGAACCAAGATTCCATGCACTTCTTTTAGCTTTTTTGTAGAATTTTCCAGAAGGAATGTACGCGAATTTATCCAACTAATTTTCACCTTGATATTATTAGCCATCCCTGCGTGATGCAGCGATTCCACAAGGGATTTATACGCATCCGAAAGCCCCGTATATTTCCCGACAATGGCAATATTCACCTCACCTTTTGGAGATAAGTCATTTTCAACCAGCTTTTCCCACTTGTCTAAATTCAGCTTCTCTTGATATGGCAGACCAAAGCGCTTCAAAATTTGTACATCGAATCCTTCCCGGTGATAACGCAGCGGAACTTGGTATATACTTTTTAAATCCGGCGCGGTTATTACACAATCCTCCGGAACATTGCTAAACAGAGCGATTTTACGCTTCTCATTCTCAGGAATTTCCTTCTCGGAGCGACATAGTAAGATGTCTGGTTGGATGCCAATTGAACGCAGCTCCTTCACAGAATGCTGTGTAGGCTTAGTTTTTAGCTCCTTCGCCGCCGACAAATATGGAACCAAGGTTAAATGCACAAAAACCGCATTGTTGCGATCAAGCTCATAACCTAACTGGCGAATCGACTCAAAAAATGGCAGAGCCTCAATATCACCAACCGTCCCGCCAATTTCACACAGAATAAAATCGGCATCGTCAGTATCGTTTAGAATGAATTCTTTAATTAAATCAGTGACATGAGGTATGACTTGCACCGTACCACCGAGATAATCTCCGCGCCGTTCTTTTGTGATCAGGTCGGAATAAATCTGCCCCGTAGTTACATTGTCGCCTTTTCGTGCTGTTACGTCAGTAAATCGTTCGTAATGACCAAGATCAAGATCGGTCTCGGCTCCATCATCTGTAACAAAAACCTCGCCATGCTGGGTAGGGCTCATCGTCCCCGGATCAACATTTAAATAGGGATCAAGCTTGCGAAGGCGGACTTTATAGCCCCTCGCTTGTAAAAGTGCGCCTAAAGAGGCGGATGCCAATCCTTTTCCCAAAGATGAAACAACCCCGCCTGTGATAAAAATAAATCTTGCCATTTGATCAAACTACTCCGCTATTGGCACCGCAGGCTCGGCCCTTTTTTTCTCAGTGACTGTCTCAATATTAGCACCTTCATCGGCCATTATAGAATCGGTTACATCGGAGCTTCTAGCTGTTATTGTCGCCATTGCCAGGCTGTTTACCATAAAAGCCGTGGCTAATATCGCCGTAGTTTTTGTCAGAATATTCGCCGTGGCTCTCCCGGAAACCAATGAATTTCCGCCACCACCACCGCCAAGACCGCCAAGCCCATCGCTGGCACTACGCTGAAATAATATAATCGTAATCATAGAAACCGCGATCATTACTTGTATAACTAATAGAACTGTAAGCATATTATACCTTTATAAATCTCATTACGCCAATTTAGGGCATAATATATCGACAAAAATAATAATTACAATGTATTTTTGCAAGGTTAGCTCACTGTTTCAATAATCCGCCAGAACTCGTCCACATCCAGGCTGGCCCTTCCAACAAGCAGCCCGGCAACATTCTTGATATTTAATATAGCCGCAGAATTTTTAGAATTTATCGAACCACCATAAATAACACGGACATTACCGCCAAATTTTGGCAATTCACTGGCAACAACATCCTCAATATAATCGTGCATTTCTTCAATCTGTTCTAACGTTGGAGTTTCACCTGTACCAATTGCCCAAACCGGTTCGTATGCAATTATAGTGTTATTTATGTTAGACGATTGCGGTAGTGAATGCAGAACCTGCTCCCGGATCACAACTTTCGCCAGCTCATTATTCCTTTCATACATGGTTTCACCAACGCATATTATCGTGGATAAGCCCTCATTATGGGAGATAGTAGCTTTTTTATTAACCAGCTCACTGCCTTCATTAAGGTTCGTCCGTCTTTCAGAATGACCAAGAATGACATATTCGCATATCATATCTTTCAGCATATTCGCGCTGATTTCCCCAGTAAATGCACCGTTTCCTTCATGGTGACAATTTTGTCCGCCAAGCTTGACTCCCGTCCCCGGAATTTTCTCCGCCATATCCCGCAGCAACGTAAAAGGAGGGCAGATGACAATCTCGCATCCAACAAGTCCTTCCTGAATATTGTTACGGATCTGTTTGAATTTTTGCATACTATCCAGAAGAAGGCCGTTCATCTTCCAGTTAGCAATAATAATAGGGGCAAATTTTTTAGACATAACAAATTACATATTTGATTAAGGGATACCCCTTTATAGCCAAAAAAAATCTTTAGCGCAAATAAAATGATTTTACCCTGCTATTTTATGTTCACAAACCGTTCCAGCTAATATATCATGATGGGAGGAGGTCTTATATGCGTATATTAATTACAATATTTTTAATTATTTTTGCGACAAATGCGTCGGCAGGAGATGTAAAGCCAAGGCTGATTTCGGTAAGCGGGCAGGCCGAGGTTTATGCCGTGCCTGATGAGGTTAATGTGTCGATAAGCGTTGAGGTTATTGACCGTGACCTGGGTGTCGCGCAGAGCAAAAATGACGATATAACCGCAAAATTTTTGCAATTCGTAAAGAATAATCTGAGAATTGATGAAAAATATGTGCAGACAAATTATATAAATGTAAATCCGGTTTATGAGTATAACACTTGCGGCAACAGGCGTTGTGCCAAGCCGGAATTCTCGCATTTTGAAACAAAAAAAGGCATAACGGTGCGTTTAAAAGATACAAAAAAATTACAGGATTTGCTTGATGAAGCCATCGAAATCGGTGTAACAAAAATCGGCAGTGTAACTTTTGCTACATCAAAAATGGATGAATTAAAAAAGGAAGCACGGATTTTAGCGGCAAAAAATGCTAAGGATAAGGCCGTCGAGGTTGCTTCGGTGCTGGATGTAAAAGTCGGCAAACCATATACAATTAATGTGGATTATCAGTCCAGCCCGGTGATTTCCCACAACCCGATGATGGTTAGGAGCCTGGCTGTGGAATCAAAAGCTGACACAATCTCACTCGGGCAAATAAGCATCAGCGCCAAGGTTGATGTAGCGTTTGATATTGAGGATTAAGCGCTCTAATACCATTTTCATATCTTCACCGAACGTTGTCGTGCTACGGATTCGTTGAATTTACCTATTAAATATAGGCTAAAACTCCCCTCACCTTGCACTCCTAGTTCGATTTTGATTGAAAACTGGTATAAGTTATCTGCTTTGCGCTGCCTGCTTAGACCTCTCTTGGATAATTTCGGTAAATGCGGTGATTAATTTTGTCTTCGGTGACTTATTGGGACGAAGTTTTGCAACAAATTTGTTCCTGTATTTTAATGAGTTTTCTTGGTCTTCTACGCCGTTGATAAGATCCGTCACATTGCTCGCAGCACTATGCTTGCGAGCGGCATCACTGTTTTCGTAATTTGCAGCTTTTTCTACCGTTACTTCGGAGCCGCTTCCTTTAAAAATTAATGGTACACATAGATTATATATGCTGTTTCCCAGCGTTGTTAGAGCTTCTGTGAGTTTTTCATGCTGATCTGGGGTTTGTCGTAAAATCGGGATGAATTCTGCTAGTAGATTGCTTATATCTTTTTTTGTTACACCTAGTTTTTCTAATTTGCCGATAATTTTATTAATGTCTATCTTAAACTGTTTTGTTCGGTATGTTGGATATGGCATTGATTTTGTTGTTTTTTTAATTTATAGCCCGTTTTGCCTATAAGCGGCGTCCAGGGTATTTTGCAATAGGCAGGCAATGGTCATTG
>JAJRPW010000097.1 GCA_024280585.1 Alphaproteobacteria bacterium | reverse complement strand
TATCTTTCGCCATGTTTTGCCAAATGCTTTGGTGTCGGCGCTGACCTTCTTGCCCTTCATTTTAACTGGCGCTATTACCACCTTGACTTCGCTGGATTTTTTGGGATTTGGGCTGCCTGCCGGGTCGGCATCTTTGGGCGAAATGTTGGCGCAAGGCAAAGCAAATTTACAAGCACCATGGCTGGGAGTTACCGCCTTTGTGGTGCTTGCGGCAATGTTGTCGCTGCTGATTTTTATCGGTGAAGCTGTGAGGGACGCGTTTGATCCAAGGAAGAGTTTTTAAGAGCCTATCGGTAATTTATTTGTGTCTGCCTGCAAAAACGTAACAATACCCTTACAAAATCCTTGTTTATCAATGATTTATAATACATTTTATAGACATAGTCGTTTTTTTGTGTATAATAAAAGATGAACGAGGGGTTCAAATTATAGATATGTAGGGACGGTCAAGGTATGACTTTCAAAAAAACATTTGTTGCATTTGCAATAATATTCGCCTTTTTAGTAACAAATATTGCTGTGGCGCAAAATTTACCAATACCTAAACTAAAGATTGATCAGCAGCAAAAAAATGAAGTAAAAAAACCATCAACGAGACTTAGAAATTCTTTGATAAAACGTGCTGGAAATAAGGATGGAAAGAAAAAATTCAGAAAACGCCCAAGAATAACCAGCAAGCAAATCCTTGATAATCAGGATATTCCTCCCGAAAAAAAACTGGAAATTCTCAAACGCCGAACCGTAAAAAGTCCGAAAGACCTTGATGCATTTTTCGGCTATGCAAAATTAGCAGGAGCTATGAGCAAGCATGAAGAGGCAGAATCCGCCTATTTACATATGCTTGAAATGAAACCATCGCTATCCAGAGTTAAACTTGACCTTGGTTTGCTGTATATAAAAATGGGCAAATTGCTTGAAGCCAAGACGCTGTTCACACAGGTGCTGGCGACCAACCCTCCCGAAGCTGTAAAAAATAATGTGGATTCGGTTATGGTAATCGTGGATAACGCGTTGAAAAAACATATATATAGCGGGCTTTTATCAATCGGTACAAATATCGACAAGAATGCTAATTCGGCTGCATCAACCGGACAAACAACGTTTAATGATGCGAGCCTTGATTTATCACCAAGCTCAACGGCCACGCGTGATGTGCAAACGGTTTTAATGGCCATGCTAAAACATACTTATAAAATGGATAAAATTCATGACGGTATAACTTCGACTTGGGATACAACTGGCCTGCTATATCGAACAGAGCAGCGCACGCTGGAAAATATAAATATAATGCTTTATTCGATCGAAACCGGGCCTGTAGTTAATTTTCCTGAATATAAAACAAAATTAAGTACCAGCCTGGGCTATAGCTCAATTAGCCTGGAAAATACTGAATTTCTTGTAACAAGGTTGGCTAAAGTTACGGGGACTTATACGATAAAACCAACCTGGACAATGAATTCAGGGTTTAAGTTTGAAAATAGAAAATATTTTAATGCTCCAAAAAACACAACTTATACGTTAAAAACAGGCAAAGCATATGAAACAACATTCGGCACTACATATGTTCTGCCAACGGGAAAAGATATTTTATCAAGCACAATAACCTGGCGCAATGAAGATAGTATGGTCGCTTATAATGACAATGTGCAAAGAAGTATTACCGGCACATATATCCGACAATTGCCGTATGGATTTTCAACAAATCTAGTTTTAGGATTCAAAAAAAGTCGCTATAAGGGGCCGGATACATCAATTTCATCACTCACAAGACGGGATCTGGAGCGTAGCGCCACTTTGACAATATCGAAAAAATTTGAGAATAATATAACCGCTTCGCTCGGATATCAGTACAAAAATCTGGGCTCTACTATACAAAATTATGACTATGTAAACCATCGTGTATCAACATCTCTTGCGTGGGGCTTTTAGACTTCTGGCTGACAACACTATGAATATTAATCTAAGGCGCGGAAATGAAAAGACATTTATCAATATTCATATCCTTATCCGTGCTGGCATTGGCTATTTTTATAAAAATCTCCAATTTCGCTATAGTCGAACAGATTCAGCTGAAAATCTTTGATCAGTTCCAGATAAAACATCCAAGAAACTATGTTCAACAACCCATAAAAATCATTGATATAGATGATGAAAGCCTGGAAAAAATTGGCCAATGGCCGTGGCCTAGGAGCATCCTTGCGCAAATAGTGACAAAATTAACCGATGGCGGTGCTGCGGTTATTGCGATGGATATTGTGTATGCTGAAGAAGACAGAACTTCGCCAAAAAATATTCTACCTCTGTGGAATCAAACTGATGAGCTGGCTCACCTTACAAAAAACCTGCCGGATCATGATATTTTATTTACCGAAGCAATATCAAATTCGAATGTCGTAACCGGGTTTGTTTTGACGCAGGAAAATATCAATAGAAAGCCGGAAGTTAAAAGTGGCTATTCTTATGCGGGCGAAGATCCGCGTCCATATCTACCTAATTTTTCGGGCTTTGTTAGTAATATAAAAATCATCGAGGACGCGGCAAATGGCAATGGTGCGCTCAATAGTGACCCTGATGCAGATGGTATATTACGCCGGGTTTCAACGATGTTTATGGATCAGGATGGTAATTTTTATCCGTCTCTTTCGATGGAGGCATTACGTGTTGCTCAAGGTGCATCAAGTTATCTTATAAAATCTTCGGGAGCTTCCGGCGAAGAAGATTATGGGCAAGCTACTGGAATAACAGCAATAAAAGTTGGTGATTTTGAAATACCAACGGATTCCAACGGCAAATTATGGGTGTATTATACGCCTTATATCGCTGAACGTTACATTCCCGTCTGGAAAGTATTAGAGCCTGACTTTGATTTTTCGCTGATAGAAGGCAATATATTATTTATGGGAACCAGCGCGGCGGGCATGCGGGATATTCGTGCAACGCCTTTAAATCCAACAACTTCCGGGGTGGAAGTCCATGTGCAGGCAGTGGAACAGATTTTATCAGAGGAGTATTTATATCGCCCTGATTGGTTGCATGGCGCTGAAATTATTATAATGATCGTGTCGGGGCTGGTATTGGTGGTGGTAATGGCCTTTCTGCCGGCACTTTGGGGGGCTTTATTCACAGTGATGGCACTAGCAGCAGCAGCCGGTTTTTCCTGGTATTCCTTCACTGAAAACAGAATGTTAGTCGATCCGGTAACGCCAAGTATTGCCATTATTTTTATATATTTATCCGAGTCGATTATTAATTATATCAGTTCCGAACAGGAGAAAAAGCAGGTGAAAAACGCGTTTAGTCATTACATGTCTCCGGCTTTGGTCGCTAAATTGGCAAAAAATCCAGACAGCTTGCAATTAGGCGGAGAAACGAAAGAGCTGACAGTTTTATTCTGTGATATCAGAGGGTTTACGACAATTTCCGAGAATTTTGATGCACAGGGATTAACCCAGTTTATCAATAGTTTTTTAACGCCGATGACTACAATTATTCTTGCGCGGCAAGGTACGATCGACAAATATATGGGCGATTGTATAATGGCCTTTTGGAACGCGCCGCTGGATGACCTGAATCATGCGGAGAATAGCTGTATTTCCGCACTGGAAATGATGTTTGCGCTGGTCGACTTAAACGCAGAATTAAAAATTCAGGCTAAAGAAGATGGGCGTAAATTTATCCCAATAAGGATCGGAATCGGCCTGAATACGGGCTATTGCTGTGTTGGTAATATGGGTTCGGATCAGCGGTTTGACTATTCGGTTTTAGGGGATGATGTGAATCTGGCGTCGCGCTTGGAAGGGCAGAGCAAAACCTATGGAATTGATATTATCATCGGTGAAAATACGCAGAAACAAGTGTTGCATATGGCAAGTTTGGAGTTGGACTTAATTCAGGTGAAGGGGAAAACAAAACCTGTTAGAATTTTTACCTTGCTGGGTGATAAAGAATTGGCGGAAAGTAAGAAATTCCAACAGCTTAAAGAGCTATTTTTAAGTGTGCTTGAGGCTTATCGCAGCCAGAATTTTGGCAAGGCAAAGTTAATCCTCAAAGATTGCTACAAACAAAATCAACTTGTCGAAGAGATAGACCTCAGCGGCTTATTCGCCTTGTATGAAGGGCGAATCGAGGAATGCTTCCAGTCACCCCCTGCCAAAGATTGGGACGGAGTTTTTATTGCAACCAGTAAATAATGAAACGCTATGCACATAAACTTATCCACAGTTTTTTTCATATAAAATGTTTTTCAGTGATTTGTTAACGGTTTGTTAAGATTTGCCTGCTAAAAATTTACTATCAAACAATTTAAACCCAAATAGGAGCAAGATTATGTCATCAGTACTTAAAATGATTCAAAATTTGCCTCAGGCAACCAAGGGCAGTAATAATGTGGCCACGGATATAAATTATATTCGTAAATCTTCCGTTCTTGTCAATGAAGCTCTGCAAAAAGGATCGGATATAATGCAAATGTCCAATGGTGACATTATCATAACTGAGGTAAAAACGGTGACTTATAAATACACCTGGAACAATGAAAAACATAAGTTTGAAAGGGCAAGTTCAGGCAGTAAAATCAAGAGAAAAAAGCGGGCTCCAATCGCAGTTCCGCGGCTTAAAGAGGCTTGATTGTTTAATTATTGCCGATCGAGATGTATAATTTCGGTCGGGAATATTAAGATTTATAGATTATTATTTATCTAGAAAACGGGTCTTTACTGTCGGGAGCTGTGTTTTTGCTGTTTTCTAGTTTTTCAACGGCGGAATATTCTGGTGTTTCTTGTGTAATAGGATCACTAAGAACGATTTCTTTCTTGGCTGACGCTAATTGACTGGCTGCAGCTAACACAGCCGCGGAAATACCAACAACCGCTGGGGCAATACCAAGGGTAGCACCAGAAAGAACAGCAGCACCTAGCCCGGCAGTGGTTAATGCGGTAATCTTTGCACCGGCTTCAACAGCCTTTTTGCATCTTGTTACGTTTTTTCTTTCTATCATGTTAATCTTCTCCCATACTTTATATGGATCTATTGTAACGGTTTTGGGTGGCTATGTCAAGAAATCAACGCATTATCCGCCAATAATCTCTACAAAATACTTAACCTGGGGCAATAGGTTTTTCATATAAAACTCTGTTATTCCTAGTTTATTTGCAACAAATTCTTCCGATAAACTACCTGCGTTTTTAGCCGCATCAGCCGATTTTGCCAACATAACCGCGCCAATAAATATCCCCAACATTTTTAAATAAGGAGTTGAAGAATGGGCTGCTTGCTCTTGATTTTGCTGGATAATTTTTGTAGTAGCTACGATTTTTTCTAAATATTCATCAAGCAAGTCTTTATACGCACTATTTTTATATAGATTTTGCATGTCTAAAATAAGAACATCGAATAACCCACCGTTTTCTAACGTTATTTTGCGCCCAACTAAATCCATTGCCTGAATCCCGTTGGTTCCTTCATAAATCATAGCAATACGTGAATCCCTTAAATTCTGGGCAATCCCCGTTTCTTCAATATAACCAACTCCGCCGAAAACCTGCACCGCAAGCGATGACATCTCAAACCCCAAATCAGTCGCATGTGCCTTAAAAACCGGGATAAGTATTTGTACTATAGCATTATTTTTTTGCCTAACTTCCTCATCAGCATGGTTATTTGCCAGATCAATTGCTTTGGCGATATAAAGCCCTAAAACCCGCATAGAATCAGCGTTTGCACGCATAGTCAGCAACATGCGTTTTACATCAGGAAATTCTGCAATTGGCGTGTCCCACTGCCGACGTTCTTGTGCATATTCAGTCGCTTGCTGACAAGAATTTTCGGCCAGCGCCACCCCTTCAATTCCCACGGCCAGCCGTGCATTATTCATCATTGTGAACATATATTTTAGCCCCTGACTCTCCTCACCGACTAGGTATCCAACCGCGCCGTCTTCATCACCAAATGACATAACGGCGGTCGGGCTGGCATGAATACCTAATTTGTGCTCTAAACTCAATGCCTTAACATCATTTCTTGATCCATCACTTAAGAATTTTGGCACGATAAACAGCGAAATTCCTTTCGCCCCCTTCGGCGCATCTTCCGTCCGCGCCAGCACCATATGGACTATATTTTCCGTAAAATCATGCTCACCATAGGTGATAAAAATTTTCTGCCCGGATATACGGTAACAATCACCGTCTTTAATCGCCTTAGTTGCAACCGCACCAACATCCGACCCGGCATTTGGCTCGGTCAGACACATTGTCCCCGTCCACTCGCCTGAAATAAGTTTTTTTAAGTAAAATTCCTTCTGCTGATCCGATCCATGCGCGCTTAAAAGCTCGACAGAACCTTGCGTTAACAACGGGCAAAGCGCAAAAGCCATATTCGCCCCGCTCCACATTTCCGACACAGCGCTTGAAACCAGCCAAGGCAGCCCTTGCCCCTCATATTCCGGTGAAAAAGGCACGCTATTCCAACCGTTTATCACGAACTCCTGATATGTTTCTTTAAATTCATCCGGTGTTG
>JAJRPW010000096.1 GCA_024280585.1 Alphaproteobacteria bacterium | reverse complement strand
CCCATTATACTCAAAACTTTTTCATACTCCTCTTCGGAAAGCCCAAATTCCTTTGCAATTTCATATGTTACCTGAGGTTCTTGATGTTTTTGTTGCATATCGCTTTCCTGATTTCAGCTAGAAAATATGCGGCTATTCATACAGCAAACCAGCCTTTTTGCAATAAAAAACTACCATAGCAGACAAAATAGGAGACAATCAATATCCCCTGCAACTATCGCCTTTGGCAACACGATCAGCCCGAACATGATCCTGCCAATTTTTTTCGGTAACCATAAGGGAAACACTAGAAAAAATTATAGCAAACAAACCCGCAGTAGATTTAACCGGATCCTGAACACCGCCTTCGGCGCAAAGGCCAAGCCCAATGGCAAATACTAAAGGGGCAGTTATTCTATTTATTGCCACTAAATTCTCTTCATATAGAGCTATCACCCCCTCTTCTTCCTTCATCTTTGCACCTTGTTTTACTTTAAATTTTACGAATACTTAATACAGCAAACAAAACTCTTTGCAATAAAATTTAATTTTTATTGCTTTTATAACAAACCAGTATATAGTGCCGCCTATTATAAACATATATGCAACAATAAAAGGAAATATCCATGACAAATCCATTTAAATCATCTGCAAAAAAATCTTTTTACAACACCATAGGTGCAAATGACTACACCACAGGCGAAGCTAAACGCAGTCCCGCCGAAAAAGCTGCGCAATTCGCCCTCGCCCCACTTACAATTCCCTGCGCTATTATAACGGGATTCACACTGGCAGTATATGGGGTTGGCACGGGAAATAGCACAAACGTAAAAGCCGGCGCAAAAATAGCAGCAGGATCAGTTACAGGGCTTTTCACCGGGCTTAAAAAACAGGAAAGTAATGTGGAACTAACTAACATAGGAATTTCTGAGGAAAAACGCCACCACTCAAGAAGAGGTGCAAAACGTCGCCATATAGAACGAGTAGAGGCTCCAGCAGAATTGCATACAGGAAGCAGGATTAGAATCAGAAGCACCAACCAGGAAAGATAAGTATTCGGGGGGCTTATTAACCCAGACCCTCCCATCTTTTAACCAGCCCCGTCTCGATTCCGAATAAATCCAACAGCCGCCCAACGCTGTGGTCAACAATGTCGCTTACGTCTTTCGGATTGGGATAAAATGCCGGCAGCGGCGGGGCAATAATCGCGCCCATTTCAGCCAGGGAAGTCATAGTCCGCAAATGCCCAAGGTGAAACGGCGCCTCGCGCACGGCCAAAACCAGCCGCCCACGCTCCTTAAGCACCACATCGGCCGCGCGCGGCAGCAAACTCGGCGTAATCCCAGTACATATCTCCGACATCGTCTTAACAGAACATGGCGTTATAACCATGCCCAAAGTCTTGAATGATCCACTTGAAATCGCCGCGCCGATATCCTCTATTTTATAATTCACATCGGCCAGTTTTTGTACATCCGATAGCTTATAATCCGTTTCCTGCGCAATCGTAATATGCGCCGCTTTGCTGATGACAAGATGGGTTTCAATATCAGAATTTTGGAGCGCCTGCAAAAGGCGTATTCCATAAATTGCACCGGACGCACCACTCATTCCAACTATAAGACGTTTATTTTTCATGAATTTTTTAAGCAAAAGCTATTTAACCTATCGCATATGGTATATAGCATAACCACCTAAAAAATCAAGTTATTTTTGTTTATTTTTTGCAATTATACTACTTGTTATTTTTTGTTTCGAGTACTACATTAATATTATAGGTGGATGATAATTCACTGATAATTCCAAAATGGAGATTTAGGTATGAGCATTGAGACCCACATTGACACTTTGAATTTTAAGCATGGAAAGTTGGAAAATACAATTGATAAGGCCTATGTGCATCATCTGCCTGAGGAAGATATATCGAAATTGAAGAAGGAAAAATTGATGATAAAAGACGAGATAAATAATTTGCAGCATTTGTTGTTCGACGAAGATTTTAAGGAAAAAGCTGCTTAAGTAGCTATCTCGAAAAGACAACGACCCTCGTCATCGACGGGGGTTTTTTGTTGGTTAGGACTAACGCCCAAGCTCTCTAAATTCAGAATCTGTTATTGCTGCGGCGAATGAATAGGTTTTACAAGGCTTTGGTACAAATCCTGGCCTCTCATTACTTACCTTCAACGCAGCAACTTCCACCTTTAGCTTTGCAATTTTTGCCTGCGCGCCGATTAGTTGACTGCCTTCGAAACGATCGCGCGCGGCTTTATATTCCTGGCCGTTTTTCCCGTAAAAAGCGCTCATGAGATTTTTGAATAACCTGCCGGGCTCGGCTTCAGTTTCCGGCATTTTGTCTTCGACATGATCGGGGTTGGATGCTCTGCTTTTTTGTAGGTTTTGCTCCAGAATAATATCATTAAAAAACATCCGTATATTCTGGCGGGCTTGTGCCGATGGCGGGATGAATTTTGTGTCAATAATTTCTGTAGGGGCGGATGCATCAGATTGTTTTTCAGGATAATATTGCAAAGCATGGTCAATTATATCAACCAAACCGATTGCAGTGTTGTATTCATCAAGCTTTCCTCCGCCTAGCACAAGTTGTATAAATTGCGCGCGCGCTGTTTCATCGTCAAAAACTGCTGCCAAAGCTGTGGAGAATTGCTGCTGTTCTTTAAGGCGTGCGCCATATATTATATATGCATCTGCATCTTTGCGGTCTTTTGGCAATGGAATTGGATTTTCGATAAACTCGTTAATCTCTGGATATTTGTCACTTATGCCGTCAACAGCGCCGTTTAAGCGTAACGTTTTATAGGCTTCTTTATGCCGAACTACCGTGGCCATAGCAAGAGGGGTTGTTCCATCAACGTTGGCTTTATCAACATTTGCTCCTGCTTTAACAAGAACCTTTACAACAGCCGAGTGCTCGTTACACGCGGCCATAAAAAGAGGGGTTGTTCCATCGTTCCGGGCTTTATTAGCATCCGCTCCTGCTGCCAAAAGAGCTTTTACAACATCCAAATGCCCTTCTTGCGCGGCCAATAAAAGAGGGGTTGCTCCTCTTTTGTTGGCTTTATCAACATTTGCTCCTGCCTCTATAAGAGCTATTATAACATCCAAACGCCCTTCTTGCATGGCCATAAAAAGAGGGGTTGCTCCACTATTGCAAGCTTTATCAACATCCGCTCCTGCTGCTAAAAGAGCTATTACAACATCTAAATACCCCTTTTGCGCGGCCATCCAAAGAGGGGTTGTTCCATCGTTCCGGGCTTTATTAGCATCCGCTCCTGCTTTAACAAGAACCTTTACAACAGCCGAGCGCCCGTATGCTGCGGCCATAAAAAGAGGGGTTATTCCATCGCCTCGGGCTTTATCCAAATCATGCAGTGTTTTTCCTGCAGCTTCTCTCTTCTCATTAATTTGAATTATATATTCTAAAGCCCTAATATTCTCATGTTGTCCTATCGCATGCAAAGCTGACCAACACCCGGCGAAAAGAAGACCTAAAACAGTCGGATCAACATCGTTATCCAGCAAAAACTTATATAAAGGGACGCATATACCCCCTTGCTCATTAGTATCTGTGCCGCCAACGGCGGTATAAAGAAATTTTTGCCGCTCTTCATCGGTTAGAAACTCCAGCTTTTCATACAACTGTTCAACTCCACCATTATTGGCAAGCCTTACTGCTCGTTTATATGTCAATTTCTGTACCGAATCTGGCATAATATCATCCTGTATTTATTAAAACCTAACTTCCAGCGCGAAGTGTAACATTATTACCACCATTAGTCAAGGGAAAATAAATTTATCACCCAGCAACGTAAATGCCTATTGATCATTCATATCTAATTCTGTTATGAATATAAGTGCGTATCTGGTTGGTAATAATTAAAATATTAACTATAAATTATTCCCTTGCCAAAATGCCGTTTTTACGATACAATTACAGGGTGGTTGTTATATTTGTTTTTCAACTTTTAAGATAGGTAGTCTGGTTTTGGATATAGATGACGATTTTATTGACTATGGGCAGCTAATTGATGAGGCCATGCACATCATAGTGAAGAAGGCTTTGCAGCGAATCAGCAAGGAAGGTCTGCCTGGAAAACACCATTTTTTCATCTCTTTTGTCACGGATTTCCCTGGAGTGGAATTATCCGATGCCATGCGCAATAAATATCCCGATGAAATGACAGTGGTGCTGCAACATCAATTTGATGATCTGAAAGTGTATGATGATAAATTCAGCGTGGCGCTAAGCTTTGATAACGTACGGGAAAAAATAACTATACCATTTGATTCTTTGGTCGCATTTGCCGATCCGAGCGTTAAATTTGGTCTGCAATTCAGACATGTCGATGAATTTGAAGCGGAAATAGATGAAGAATTCAGCGTTATGGATGAATTTACTGCTGAAGACGATCTTATAGATGAAATAATCGACAAAAAAAATAAAGCCGCAAAAAAAGGCGGAGCAAAAAAGAAAAAATCTACGAAAAAGGACGGCAATGTCGTTGACATAGACTCCTTTCGCAAGAAATAAATCTAGGACATTTGAAATCGAAATAATGAGGTTGGTATATAAAAATTAGATAGAGATAAATAGATTGGTAGATGATACTGAAAATATAATGGGAGGCTCGCAGGAGCCGGCAGCGCCTGGCGATAGGCGTGTTTTGCCGTCTACACAGCAAATTATGCAACCCGGACAAAATATACAAACACCACAGAATTCTGGTGCGGGGAGTCCGCCT
>JAJRPW010000095.1 GCA_024280585.1 Alphaproteobacteria bacterium | reverse complement strand
TGTTTTCTGCTTTTTTGGAATCATCCTGATCCTCATCCAAGTCAAGACCAGAGCGGGTTATAGGCGTTAATTCTTTGTCTTTATATTCCTGATTTACGTTAATCCAGAAATCATCAACCGAATCTGTAAGTAAAATAACTTCAAGGTCTTTTTTCAGAAAGCCTTCAAGCTGTGGGCTATTTTTCGCGGCTTCAACACTGTCTGCCGTCAGGAAATATATTTTGTCCTGATCCTTTTGCATATTTTTAATATATGTATCAAGATTGATGTATTTTTCGCCGGATTTTGTAGTTTTAAAGTGGCAAACTTCAAGCAAAAGCTCACGATTCGCATCGACACCGTCACAAAGCCCTTCTTTCAAAGTAGCACCAAAATTCTCCCAGAATTCTTGAAATTCCGCCGGTTTTTTCTCTGCTTTTTTCTTTAATTCATTAAGAACTTTTTTGGTGATCGCGTTCTTAATTTTATGGATCATGTTATTATGTTGCAGCGTTTCACGGCTGATATTTAGCGGTAAATCCTCTGAATCAACAACGCCGCGCAGGAACCGTAGATGCTGCGGTACCAGGTTGTTGTCCTCTTCGGAAATGAATACGCGTTTTACATATAATTTAATGCGAGTGGCGCGATCGGGGTGGAATAGGTCAAAAGGCTTTGCTGTCGGGATGAATAGCAGGTTTGTATATTCCAGTGCGCCTTCTGTTTTATTATGCAGAATCATCCATGGCTCGTCGCCGGCATGGGCTATATGCTTATAAAATTCGTTATATTGCTCCGGTTTTATCTGCGCTTTTGGTTTTGTCCAAAGCGCTGCACCCTTATTTAAAAGCTCAGTTTCTTCGCCTACTAGCTCGACTGGGAAGGAGATATGGTCGGAATATGTGCGGACGATATGTTCAATTCTGTGTTTATCGGTGAATTCTTTGGACTCGTCTTTTAAGTGCAAGATAATCGTTGTTCCTTGATCTCCTTTTCCTTCTTCGATGGTATAATTGCCGTCTCCTGTGGAGTTCCATACCCATGCTTTTTTCTCGCCGGCTTTTTTGGTTGTGACGGTGACCGTGTCCGCAACCATGAAAGATGCGTAAAAACCAACGCCGAATTGACCGATTAGCTGGACATCTTTTTTTGCGTCGCCGGTTGCTTGTTCCAGAAATTTTTGGGTGCCGGAACTGGCAATTGTGCCTAAATTATCAATCAGATCCTGCTTGTTCATGCCGATTCCATTGTCTTTTATGGTCAAAGTCCCGGCTTCTTCATCGGCAATAATCTGAACTTTTAGCTCATCATCGGAACCAATTTTGTCGTTGGTAAGCGACTCATAGCGGAATTTATCCAGCGCATCGGACGCGTTTGAAATCAGCTCGCGCAGGAAAATATCCTTATGCGCATAAAGCGAATGGATCATCAGCTGCAGGATTTTGCCCGTCTCTGCGCCAAATTGATGAGTTTCTTGTTTAGTTTCTTTCTTAGCTTTAGCCATTTTTCCCCTCGTTTTTTTGATGTCATATACTATGTAGGGATTGTTTGGTGATTTGTAAAGGGGCGTGGAATAATTTTGCACTGCCTGCTCCCTCTCCCTGTTTGGGGTGAGGGAGGTTGAACGACAATCTGATTCTAGCATTTACTATAGCATTTTTATCATAAAACCCTTGCGGGGGGGGTATGCTATAAGCTGCCTTGAATATAATTTAACTAATGAAAAAGGATGATTCTATGGGTGGAGGTGAGAATGGGGGTGATGAAAAAGTTTTATTAGAACAAGAGGATGCTGGATCAGGAGTAAAAAATATTGTAAAGGATGTTGTTGTGGCTAGTGCCGGAGCCGGTGTGGGGGGTGCGTTGTTACTTGCGGCTTTGGGATGCATTACAAATAGAAGCTGTTCAATAGAGGTGTTTTATACGACTTTAATTATTGGGGCTTCCATCGGCTCTGGAGTAGCTTTAAGGCATTCCAGCAGACTTGATAATAGCGCTACTTATGAAAAAAATGCGGAAAATGTTAAAATTGATGCGCCTGCTGAAACACATAGCTCATTAGACGGGCCTAAAAAATTTGCTGCGCTTACGTTTGGTACTATTGCTGGAGCTGTGGTGGGTAGCGTATTTTTTGTGGATTTCCTGGGAGAAAGATTAAAGAACTATATGCTTCCTAACAGGAGGCTAATTGATGCTTTGTGTTGGTCAGGCGTAGCTTTAGGGGCTTTTGCTGGTAATAAATTTGTTTACGACTATATGAATAAAAAAGGTGTTAAAGAAGAGTCGTCTTCTCCTTCTGCTCAAAATGAGCCCTTTACCAAATTTGTTTCAGGTGCGGCAAATGCTGCGGTCGGAACTGCTTGCATAATTGCCGGAGCCGGTGCAGGTGTTGCTGTCGGTTATGTATTAGGAGCATGTTTAGCTACTAAACAATTCGGCAGTGGCGGGTTTCAGGCTCACTCCCGTTTCTGGCGTTAAAGAGGCAGTTGGGCTAATAGGAGCTACTATCGGTGGTGGTTTTGCTAATGAACAGATTCGTAGACGCAATGAAGAGGCTAAGGGGGTTGGAAGGGTATAATAAACACACTCCCCTCTACCCAACAACCTTACGAATCACCCAATTATGATTAACAGGGCCATTGCCGCGGCCGATTGATAGTTCATCCGCATGCTCGATTGCGCGGTAAAGATATTTGCGCGATTGGATGATTGCCTCGGTGATATCCGCGCCCATTGCGATAAAACAGGCAATTGCCGAGGATAATGTGCAGCCGGTTCCATGTGTATTTTTGGTATGAATGCGTGCGCTTTCAAAAACCTCCTGCGAATTTTTTGTAAGCAAAACGTCATAGACCTTATCACCGCTCGCGTGCCCGCCCTTCAGCAGGACATTGGCTGCGCCGAGATTGTATATTTTCTGTGCCGCTACCTGCATATCCGCTAGGCTGGCGATTTTAATGCCGGAAAGCACCTCAGCTTCAGGGATATTGGGGGTAACCAGCTCTGCTTTTGAAATTATTTCACTCTTCAGATTTTCAACGCTTTTTTCGCTATCAATCAGCGGATTCCCCGATGTCGAAACCATCACCGGGTCAACAATAACAGGGATTTGCGGGAATTTCTCTAAACTTGCTGCCACCGCGCGCATGGTTGCAACATTATGCAGCATACCGATTTTTATGGCATCCGCACCAATATCCGATAAAACCAGCTCAATCTGGCTTTGAATAAACTCCGGCGATATCTCGAAAGTTCCGAAAACGCCCTTGGTATTTTGCGCCGTAAGCACCGTTATCGCCGTTGTGGCATAACCACCGAGCATTGTAATTGTTTTGATGTCCGCCTGAATGCCTGCGCCACCGCCTGAATCTGAACCCGCGATGACAAGAACTCTACCTTTATACATACACTTTACCCATTAACAACTTTCTCAATAGCTGCGACTATATCATTCACAGCCTTTTTGACAAGTTTTTCGTCTTCGCCCTCAGCCATAACCCTTATAAGTGGCTCTGTTCCTGATTTTCTTATGACGATTCGGCCGGTTTTTTCCAGGGTATTTTCACCTGCTGCAATAGCTTTTTGTACGTCTTTATTTTCCAATGGATTATCACCTTTATAGCGCACATTTTTCAGGATTTGTGGGTAAAGCTCGAATAAATTACAAGCTTTGGAAACAGTTTTTCCGCTTTCTGTGATGACTGCAAGAACTTGCAGAGCCGCAATAATGCCGTCGCCGGTGGTTGTATAGTCACGCATTATTATATGCCCGCTCTGCTCACCGCCGACATTATAGCCATTTTCGCGCATGAAGGCTGATACGTAGCGATCGCCGACCTGCGTTCTTTTTAAGTGCAAATCAATTGATTCTAGGTATTTTTCCAGCCCCATATTTGACATGGAAGTAGCAACGATTCCGCCGCCTTGCAACGTGCCTAAATCTTTTTGGTGTTTTGCAATAACAGCCATGATTTTATCGCCGTCTATGATATTGCCTTTTTCATCGCAGACAATAAGTCTGTCAGCATCGCCATCCAGCGCAATTCCAATATCAGCGCTGTTTTTAACCACTTCCTCACACATTTTTTCAGGTGAAGTTGATCCGCATTTATCATTTATATTAAAGCCGTTTGGCTCAACGCCGATCGAGATTACCTCAGCTTCTAACTCCCAAAAAACATTAGGAGCTATTTTGTAGGCAGCTCCGTTTGAGCAATCCAGGACGATTTTCAATCCCGCCAGGTTTTTACGGCGCGGGAATGTATGTTTTGCAAATTCGATATATCGCCCTTGCGCGTCATCCAGGCGTTTTGCGCGGCCTAATTTGTCTGGGGCAGCAAGTGGCAGTGGCGATTCGCCCTGCATACGTTTTTCGATTTCGATTTCAACATCATCGGATAATTTTAAGCCGATTTTGTCAAATAATTTAATGCCATTATCGCGATAAGGGTTGTGTGATGCGGAGATCATAACGCCTAAATCAGCGCGCAGTGAGCGTGTGAGCATAGCCACAGCCGGGGTGGGCATTGGTCCAACCAGAATTACGTCCATTCCAGCAGAGACAAATCCGGCAGTTAGCGCAGGCTCGATCATATAGCCGGAAAGTCTAGTATCTTTGCCGATTACGACTTTGTTTTTATATCCGCCATTTAGGAAATATGAACCGGCTGCCTGCCCGACTTTCAGGGCGATTTCCGGGGTCATTACGCCCTCATTGGCCGTTCCTCGAATGCCATCCGTGCCAAAATATTTTCTGCTCATTGCGGTCTGTCCTAATTATCAAAATCACTGTGTTTTTAACACACTGGAAACAGAAATGAAAGTGTTATATGAAATGACCGTGTGGTATAGTAATATAACATTGACACCTGTCTTGCCGACTGCTATAATGCACTGGAAATTTAATAAATATATAGGATTATTATGCGAGGAAAATCAAGAAAATCAAATTGGAACATATCTCAAGCAGTTACAGCCGGACTCGCGGTATTCGCTGGAGCAAAAGGAGCGTCCGGGCTTACTCCGGCAGATTGCGCTGAAGGTGAAATAATTACGCCAACGGTTTATCCAGCGGTGAGTT
>JAJRPW010000094.1 GCA_024280585.1 Alphaproteobacteria bacterium | reverse complement strand
TGACTGATATTCACCTATTATTTCAGGGTTTACTTCTTTTTTTTGCAGAATTTTAGATACATTCCCAACCGCATCAGACCAGAACTTGCCATCATCGACTTCCTTCTTGGTCTCAGCCATAGATCTTGCTAAAATTTGATTCCTTAACTCATCATTTACTGTCATATATCCATCCTATTCTTATATATTTAACTATTATAAGAATAGCACGTTAATATTACAGTTATGTGAATTCAGGGCTTAATATTGCTATTTATTGCGTGAAGGCGAGCTTTTTAGGCGTTCTGCCCATTTTGAACTGGTTTTGGAGGTTTCTTCGCCATTATCTGCAAGTAACGGCCTGACTTCCTCGCCTTTTCTACCATTTATCCGGCTTGTTCTGGATTTTGTGGGGTTTTGCACCTTTTTTTCAGGAAATTCAGGTTTTTCTACTTTTTGCTCAGTTACTACGGGTTTTTCCGTTCCTTCACTGACCTCTCTATCACTTCCTTCTTCAACTTCAGCAATAATTATAAGACAACACTCTTGTCCATATTCATCACCCTGAACCGCAGCTTTTCTGTGCCAATCATATGATTTATCAGGATTTCCTGCCTCATAATACATATCACCGAGAGCATTTTGAGAATCTATATCACCATTATTTGCCGCGTCAACGGTCGACTTAATATCCTTTCTAACCAATCTATCATACCATAAATCGTAATACTTTCCCTGCAATTTTTCGTATATTCCAGCCACTTTCGTTCTCCTATCAATTTCGCAGCGAGTGTAACATAAACAAGTGCAAACATCAAGAAATTATTGTTACGACGCACTAGATGCTTAGGCGCTGAAGGCGAACAAAATTATACTATAGTCGCTCCAACTAATTTAGCACTTACGAATGAAGTCGTCTTTTTGTTTGTTTTGTCGTTAAAAATAACCTAAAAGTACTCATGTACTTCGTATAATTATAAATTATATTGCTATTGTGATGTTTGTACTAGATTCCAGCCTGCGCTGGAATGACTCATAATCTTGACGATAAAGTGAATTAAAACTTGTGGGTAAGGGTAAGATGCTATATATGTTGGCATAATTAATATTAAATAAAGGAGAGTTTAAAATGAGTTTATATTCCGTGGCGGCCGCTCGCGCTACAGCCGATCTTGCTCGCACGTCTGAAGAAATTAGTGCAAATACCTTGCGAATGAACATGGAGAATCAGAATTCTCAGGGTTATACAGCCGTAAGCTCCCAATTTTCTTCGCTTGTTACAGATTCAGATGGTGGTGGTGAATCAACCGGCTCTGATACCGATTTATCCATTAGTGGCAATGGCTTCTTTCGCGTTCAGGATAATAGCGGATCAACACCTGTTGAAGATTTAGATAGTGATCCTGCAACGAGTGCTTCAGATTTACCGGTGCTAGAAGATAGCTCGCAATCAGATGATGAAACTGATTTGTCGAGCCTGGAATACCCTGCAATAACTGATGAATATGGCTATAAGCCCTCTTATGATCATTTTAATTTTGATGAGATGCTTTATCAAGTGCGGCAGCCTTTAGAAAAAACTCCTGTACCTTTTAAAACTAACTCTGAAAGTATAGCACAGCTAATTAAAGAGCTGAGTGAAAATGCGATGCGTGATATAAAATCAACCAAAGAGGTCGATTCTGATACTCCTGAATGGATAATACATACAGCTCCCGACGCAGCACCTGGCATTAATATGCTGCCTGAAAAGCTTGTGATTGCTCCTGCTGATATGTATATTATTGAGCCAAATCAACCGCCCCCGCCAATTGATCCAGGGCATTATCCGGTAGAAAAAATTATGCCACTGGGCAATAATTTTGCTGTTTATGGGGATATTTTTTCATTTGCAGGTTCTGATTTTGATTTCGGCTAGGAATTCGAGGCGAGAAAAATTTTAGCCTGTTATAATAGGTGATTTTTTTAAGACCGCGGTGTTAAATAAGAAATATTATATGCCAAATTTTAAATTTGAAGATGGAATAAGCGGTGTTGTTGCCGGAATTGATGAAGTTGGACGTGGCCCTTGGGCTGGCCCTGTTGTCGCAGCGGCGGTGATATTGGACAGAAATAATTTTCCGCAAGGAATGGATGATTCAAAAAAACTTAGCGCGAAAAAACGTGAGCGAATTTTTCTGGAGCTAAAAGACTGCGCGCAAATCGGTTTAGGGCTTGCAAATGTTGAGGAAATAGATGATTTAAACATTCTTGCCGCATCGATGCTGGCTATGCAGCGGGCAATCGCTAATCTGCCTGCCCTGCCTGATCATGCGTTGATTGATGGTAATAAATCACCGGAGCTACCCTGCTGCCCCACTACCACTATTATCAAAGGCGATTCAATTAGCCTTTCAATCGCCGCCGCTTCCATCTATGCAAAAGTTACAAGGGATAAAATGATGGCGGAACTTGCTGAAAAACATCCTTTTTATAGTTGGGAAAAAAATGCCGGTTACGGCACAAAAGCGCATCAACAAGGGCTGGCGGTTAATGGTGTCACGATTCATCACCGAAAAAGTTTCAAGCCAATTGCCAAGTTACTTACAACCGCTTGAAATTAATAGAAAATTAACTTTGCTGGCGTATTATCATAGTTATGTTATTAAATGACAGCCAGCAAATCAGGCTGGAAAAAGTTAATAAGTACCTGACTCGCAACCCTGACGATGTAGCATCGTTACAAATGCGGGGCGATTTACTGCGCGTTGGAGAAGATTACAAAGGTTCGCTAAAAGACTTTGATTTAGCCGATAAATTAAAACCAAGTGACCCGGAAACTCTGAAAGCACGTGCAGCCACAAAGCGGCGCCTTGAAGATTTTGCCGGTGCGCTAGAGGATTTAAATCGTTCCGATTCTATCGATAGAAACGACCATTTCACTTTAAAAGTAAGAGGCGCTGTTAAAAACTCCATGGAAGATTTTGCCGGTGCGTTAGAGGATTTAAATCGGGCAAATAGGCTTAAAAAGGATGATATTTTTACGCTAACACAACTAGGGTGCTGCAAGAGGAATATGAATAATTTATTAGAATCTTTAACGGATCTTAATGCTTCTTTGCAGATTTACCCGCTTTATATCGAGTGCATAAGCGAGCGTGTTCAGACAAAAATAGCTATGACACATTATCGTGATGCGGTTTCCGATATGGACAGAATAGTTGACTTAACCAGTGAAGAGCCGGAGCAATTAAGAAGACGTGCGGCAATAAAAGATATGATGGGCGATTCTGAGGGCTACAAAAAAGACATAAAACGTGCCGATATCGTAGAAAAACGGTTGGATAGTTTAAAATAACGCCCTATTTTGACACAAAAAAGCTCCTACTTCGCCTATAAAACCGCCCATTTGTAAAATAAATGCATTTTTTTGAAAAAACTTGTATCATTCTAGTACATAGTGTGATATAATAATCACAGGTTGGTTTATACGCTATGTATATTTGTACGGCATACTCCTATACTCCTCTCTCTCTCTAAGCGTATAGACCGACCACTATATATTTTCCTGAAAATTAGATTAAACCTCTACCGAAACTTGAAAGTTTCGGTAGAGGTTTAATCTATACTGGCCGCTGTAAACATCACTGTGCATGAAACGCCGGTATTGGTGAAGTTATAGATTATATTCGGGGCTGAACCGGATGTACATGTTCCTGATGCCCCGTCGCCAGTTCCGCCTAAAACCCCTCCAAAATCGGGAGTTGAATCATCAATTTTATTATCGATATAATATGCATCTTCAGGGGCTAATGTCGCCGTTGACAGGTAATTATTACCAGCATGATTTTTGCCTAATATGATATAGTTTGCAGGGAAATTTCGGCTTAAAGCATCGGCATAAGAAAACGGAGCTGCAAGATAGCTTAAAGATAATCCTGAATTTTTGATATATTCTGATTGCGGGACGTTAGTGCCTATAACCGCCGCCGTTCCCGCGCCGGAATAGACTCCAGGTACCATTTTTGCCAAAGCGAGTTGATCCCAGGCATAATACACTTCCGTGTCATCAGTGGCTACACCGGTGCCGATATATCCGTCATCATTGCCGTTTGCTGTGCCGGATGTCCAAAAACTTGTGGCATTGCTTAAATCCCCTGGTAGCCCTTCATACTGTCCTTTAAATGACTCAATTGCAATTTTATATCCCTGTGCTTCGGTTATAATCCCTTTTAATTCAGCGATTTTTATTAATTCACGGCCGGATACGGCTCCGGCGACAAGCAGCCCCATGATAACGAGAACTACGGCCAATTCTACCATTGAAAATCCGTTTTGTTTATTTTTCATGATTAATGCTCAATATCATATTCGGAAAGTTTTCTGTATAATGTTGACCGTCCGATCATTAATCGTCTTGAAACTTCAGACATGTGGCCATTATAATGATCCAGAGCGAATTCGATTATTTCCTTTTCCAAATCGGATAAAGACTTAATATTTCCGGCCTCATCCTGCAGCGCTAGAGCATTTTTTTGTAAACTTATAGCGCCATCTGAAGAAATATTTAATTCGTGCGGATTACCTTCTGCGCTGGAAACTTGTGGAAAATCAATGATTTTCAACTCATTTGAGTCGCATAATACAACGGCTCTGAAAATAGTATTTTTCAGCTGCCTTATATTTCCTGGCCAGCTGTAGTTGCATAACAATTCCTCGGCATCTTTGGATAAACCCCATATATCCTTGCTTTCTGAGGCAGCAAATGAGCTAATAAAATATTTTATTAACGCGCCCACATCGCCATTTCTTTCCCGTAAACTCGGTACATGGATTGGAAATACGTTTAATCTGTAAAATAAGTCCTCACGGAAATTTGAATTTCTGACTTCTTCCGTTAGATTGCGGTTTGTCGCAGAAATTATGCGTACATCTACTTTTGTAGCTATTTTTGAACCAACAGGATCAATTTCACCATCCTGCAAAACTCTTAGCAATTTAACCTGAATATCCAGTGGTAATTCGCCGATTTCATCGAGAAATATTGTGCCGCCAGCGGCTTCACGGAATTTTCCAAATGTTTTATAAACGGCGCCGGTGAATGCCCCTTTTTCGTGGCCAAATAATATACTTTCCACGAGATTTGCTGGTATAGCCCCACAATTTACCGCAATAAACGGTTTATCTTTGCGCTTGCTGGCGGAATGTATTGACCTTGCCATTAACTCCTTTCCTGAGCCACTTTCGCCTTCTAGTAGTACGGGAATGTTTGACAGTGCAACTTTTTCTCCCATCGCTATCATTTCATTAATAAGCGGCGAGCTGCCGATAATATCCTGAAAAGAAATCCCTCGATCCTGAGAGCGTCTTAATAATGACAGCTCATCATGCAGAACATGTGCTCGAATCGACTTGTTTATCAGCTCTTTTAGTTTTTCTGAGTCATCCAGTTTTTTTATAAAGTCCGTCGCGCCGGCCTTCATTGCGCTGACAATCATGTCTAAATCATCATGGCCTGTGCGAACTATTATCGGTAAATCCGGCTTCACTGGTTTTATAGCATTTATCACCTCAATCCCGTCCATACCCGGCATTGACAGGTCTAATATCACCAAATCTATCTCATTTTTATCGTCCGAAGTAATTATATCTACTGCATCCTGACCATTTTCAACCAAACGCGTGTTATAGTGCATTTTGTCTTGAATTACCTGCTCTATTATCTGTGATTGATTAGCATCATCATCCACTAGTAAGATATTATAGGACATAAATTAACCTTTTAGTTACTTATGTGTACATAAATAATACACCTTATAAGTAATTATTATAGGACAAAATAGTTAACAAATCGTTAATAAATCATGGTAATGTTTGTTTTTGGTACGAAAAAATCCCAAAAAAAGGCATATACTGTCCCAAAAAGGCACAATATAACTATTTTAAGTTGTAAAATGATAAGAAATTGAAATTTTTGATAGGATAAGCTCACGCT
>JAJRPW010000093.1 GCA_024280585.1 Alphaproteobacteria bacterium | reverse complement strand
GGGAGCTATTTCGCGTATGAAGGGATTATTTCAGAAAAAGATCGGGAGATTTGGACGACTAATGTTATGAATGAGAATCTACAATATCAGGTTGCTGATTTACATCAGAATTTATCGGAGTTAAATAAATATTTTGACAATATAAAGAAGTTGGACCAGTTAGCTGCAAAAAAAGTCTTCGGTGAAAAAAAATCTGATGACATGGAGGTATCGGGGTTAAGCGTTGGTAGTGAGGAAGCTAAGAAAAAGAAAGCTGCGGGTGAAGGGGTACAAAAGGTTCTTTATAATATAAGGGAAAAAGTTATAGAGAGAATAAGTTCTCTGGAGGGTGTAGTTGGGATGACGGGCTTAAAAGTGATGGATTTAGCCTCGGTTAATGATGGTTTAAGGCAGGCTTTGGGCAGTACTGGCAGTCACCAGGGCGGCATTTATGCTCCCATTGGCGATGAAGGCGAGGGGATTTTTAATAGGGATGAATTTGATTCTGAAGTTCATTATTTAACGCAGTTGGAGCAGGTTATACACGCTCTTCCTCTGGAAAAACCTATGAGAGCTTATTGGGTTTCCAGTAGATATGGTCGTCGGGTTGACCCGATAAGGAAGCGTAGGGCTATGCATGCTGGCATTGATCTTGTCGGCTCTTATAAATCTGAAGTTCGGAGTACTGCGCCTGGGTTTATTAAGCGTTCCGGGGTTTATGGTGCGTATGGAAGGTTCATAGAAGTAAGTCATGGCTCGGGAATTACAACTCGCTATGGACATCTTAACAAAATGTTTGTAAAACAGGGTGATGAGGTGAAAAGAGGGCAGATTATTGGATTACAAGGAAATTCAGGGAGAAGTACAGGAACTCACTTGCATTATGAGGTGAGATATAATAATAAGACGTTAAACCCAGAAAAATTTTTAAAGGCAGGAAAATATGTTTTCTAAACAAAAAATATCAGAAGGAAATTTACCAGTGACTACACAAAATAATAAAACGGGAGATATCCCATCGATAATTGCTTCCGATCTTAAAATTGTTGGTAATCTAATTTGCGGCGGTTCAATTGAGATTGAAGGTGAAATTGAAGGGAATGTGACTTGTGGTCAAGTTACCATTCGGCGTAGCGGATCTGTGAAAGGTGATGTTTCCGCCGATAATATTCAAGTCGATGGCGAAATTAATGGCCTTGTTAAAGGTAAAAATATTGTTCTTGCTGAAAGTGGTAGAGTTACCGGGGTTATTATGTATGAAGCTCTTTCGGTTAAAGATGGTGCATATATTGACGGCCAGTGCAAGAGCGCAGATAAATTGCACAGAGGTGGTGTTGAAGCTATTGATGTTTCAAAGGTTGATAATGATATTGCGGGCAAGAAAGTTACTATGATAGATGGTGACAAAAAAGAACCGGTTGGTGCGTAGGTTTTGCTCTAAGCTCTAAAACAGAATTTGAAAAAGCCCCTTTTGTTAGGGGCTTTTTATTTATTTACGTAAGTTACTTATATTTTCTGCATAGAATTTTTTGCCACCTTTGAAGGTAGCTGAGCCGGCGACAAGGACATTTGCTCCAGCCGTTATTGCTTGTTTCGCGGTTTCGGGAGTGATTCCACCATCGACTTCAAGATCAATATTTTTACCAGTAGCCTCAATTTGGTGGCGTAAAGTAGATATTTTTTCCAATTGTGATTCGATAAATTTCTGGCCGCCAAAGCCCGGGTTGACGGTCATAACCAAGACTAAATCAAGCTCTGCTAATATATAGTCTAAAACATCCGGGGAAGTGGTTGGAACTAGTGATACACCAGCTTTTTTGCCAAATGATTTAATTAATTGAACCGTACGGTCAAGATGGGTGCAAGCCTCGACATGGACAGTTATTATATCCGCGCCGGCCTTGGCAAAATTTTCTATGTAGTTATCCGGATTTTCAATCATTAAGTGGACATCGAATGGTAAACTACTATGTGCACGCAGGTCTTTCACGACATCTGGGCCGATTGTTATGTTGGGCACAAAATGCCCGTCCATTACGTCAATATGGATATAATCCGCACCAGCGGCGGTTATGGCCTTCACTTCCTGGCCAAGATTGGCAAAATCCGCTGATAATATTGATGGGGCTATTTTTGTGTGTTGCTGCATATTCTGAATTATGTCGTTTTTGTAATGGTTTTGCAAGGGTTTTTGTGGTTTTGTGGTACTGTGCATTTTATACTATAGGTTAAAAAAACATTGATAAATTAATTAAAAATTCTTTTTTGCTATAAAAACATAACGATACTTTACTGGTTTATATTTTTTTCATTTTTTTTATCTTTTTTCAGAAAATTAACTCTTTGTTAATAATTAGGGTTTAAAAATTTTGGGTAAGGCGTTTTTTAAATCATAAAAAGGAGAGAGGTTATGACATTATTAAAGCAAGCTGAAATTGGGCAGTGGGTTGAGCAAGAAGAACATTTAGTGGCATCAAAGCTTTTTCATTTACGCAGCAAAATGAATGTCGAGCGTAGCCAACTGGCGGAGGCTTTGGATATTGAGGAGTATGAGTTGGCTAATTATGAAAATGGAATTGAGCCGGTTCCGGCCACTACATTATTCCTGATTTCGACTTATTTAGGTGTTAATGTGAAGTATTTTTTTACAGAGGAAGTGGATGTTTATACGGCTAATACGGCTTTGGCAAATGATGATGAGGAGGCGGCGCCGGTTAGTTAGGGTGGTGTTTAGCGATAGAATTTTCAATATCCAGTCCAATATCAACAGGTAGTGGGTGGTTCGTTAACATGCCAACCGATATGAAGTCCACTCC
>JAJRPW010000092.1 GCA_024280585.1 Alphaproteobacteria bacterium | reverse complement strand
GCAAAGGAAACTGTTGGGATAACGCGACATCCGAGAGCTTCTTCAGCACCATAAAAGGCCAGCTAGTGGAGTTAAACAATTTTGCCGACCAAACCGAGGCATCCGCTGCTATTTTTGAGTATATTGAGGTGTTTTATAACAGAATAAGGGCGCATTCGGCAAACGGATACCGTGCTCCTGCTGAGTTTGAGGCTATGCAAAATAATTCAAGGATTTTGAAAAAATCTGTCCTCTAAACTGTTGACACGCCACCACCTCTATCAGTAGATTACGCGCTGCAGCACAAGGAAATTATCTTGCGTTTTTCGAGATTTCCACACCGCAATGAAACTTTAGGGCGCAAATCCACAGCGGCCGAGCTGAAGTTTTTGGCTGAACCAGGCTCTGGTTTTTAAATTTTATTTTTGTGTCAGCTACCCGAATATAAAATCGCTCTCTGTTAGTTCGATATTTCCAGCTAGGTGGATGATTTTTGTGATGTTGTTATAGATTGCGGTGACGTCGGTATAGCCGGTTTGTGTGTTGTAGTCTGCGATGTGGATGGTTTCGAAGGTGAAACCGCCGCCGATTATTTGCAATTTGTCGCCCTCGGATTGGCTAAAGTCATAAATTGTCGCGGTATTATCGCCAGTTGAGTGGTCAAATACAAAGATATCTGCGCCGCCGCCACCCTCGAATTGATCAATGCCCGAATAGCCGTTTAGCACGTTGTCGCCTGCATTTCCGACGATTACGTCATCGCCTTTTGAGCCGATGACATTTTCAATATTGCGGATTTCGTCGATAGCAAACGTCTCGTGATTGATACTATAGCCAATTTCCTGTCCCGTTTCCAGGTCGATTTCAAACGTTAAATGAACACTAACACCGCCGTCTTGGTCGGAATATGAGACGGTATCTGTGCCTTCACCGCCATCGATGATATCCGCGCCGCCGCCGCCTTTTATAACGTCGTCACCCGCCTCTCCGCGCAAAATATTTGTCCCGGAATCACCTGTTATCAGGTCATTACCGCGTGATCCGACGACATTTTCGATGCTATACAACCGGTCAACCGCGCCTGTGATTGTATCAAAAGCAATTCCTGCCGTCAAATTGATCCATGTTGCGTTAGTTTGATAGGAAAAATCGATTGTATCATTTCCGAAGCCACCGTGGATTTCATCCGACCCTTTGCCGCCGCTTAGCACGTCATTTCCCGCGCCGCCATTGATATTATCGTCGCCGCGCCCGCCTTTCACAACATCATCGCCCGCACCGGCATCGATAAAATCTGCCCCGCCATGTCCGCGGATTATGTCGTTTTCGGAAGTGCCATAAAGAGTTTCGCCTTGATGTGTGCCTCTTATGACACCGGCTGCTGCGATATTGAGGATGAAATCCTGGGAAACCGTTTCCAGACCGTCACTTGCGACGACTGTGATCGACAAGGATCCGGCCTGCCCATGTGGTGCATTAACACGGAAAATGCGCGAAATCGGATCGAAAGTTATCCACTCAGGAAGCGTTGACCCATCGGTCAAATCAGCCGAATATTCCAGCAAATCACCATCAACATCCGCAAAAGCCTCCGCCGCAAAATCAAACCGACGCAATTGCCCCGTAACCGCGCTGTAATCAGCGATCGCGACGGAAATCGTGGGGGCATTATTTTCCAGAACATTAATTGTAACCGTACTTATATTTGATGCCACTGATTCAGCATCAGAACTTCTATATGTAAAACTATCCTGACCAGAGAACCCACCATTTGGTATATAAGTCAGAGTGCCATCTTCATTATCAACCAGAGCACCATGTGCAGGTGCAGTTATAATAACCCCAAATACTGGCTGGCCATCTTCAGTATCAATATCATTAGCCAGCAAATCGCCAACATTAATAATCAGTTCTGCATTTTCCCTAGCTTGTAAGGAATCATCATTAGAAACAGGAGCATGGTTTGCATCAATTATACGAGAAATTACTTTATAATCACCATTTGCATCTTTTCCACCCCATATAACTATTAAATTTCCATCCTGAAGTAATGTAGTACCTTTATTGTAGAAAGAATTTGTATCGTCAATTTGAATTGGTTCTCCAATTTCATCACCACTTAAGCTAAATTTCTGAACAAAAATTCCATAGTTATTATTAACCCCATTGCCGTATCCTTCCCAAACAATTGAGAAAGTACCATCATTCCCTACAATAATTTCAGGATCCACTTGCCGTTTATTAGTGTAAGTACTGTTAACTAGGAATTCTTCCTTAACAACCTCTCCACTCGTATCAAAAATTTTGGCATAAACACCTTTGTCTGAGCCGTCCTGTCCATCACTGTCCCATGCAATAATGAAGTTTCCATTTGTAAGATCTGCAATGGTGGGGTTAGCTTGAGAATAATCTCTATCAGTATTTACTCTAAACTCTTCAACTTGTACCTCACCATAAATATCAATAACCTTAGCATAAATACTTGAACCACTTTCGTCTTGTCCGCTACTTTGCCAACTCACCACAAACTTGTCATTTCCTATACTGGTTACATAAGGGTAGCTCTGATAACTATCAGTATAATCATTAATCTGTAATTCTAGACCAAACTTACTTCCATCAGTGTTAAAAACCTGGGTAAAAATACCAGTATTACTTTCATCCGGGCCATACCATGTTGCTATAAATTTACCATCTTCCGTATGAGAAATGGATGGCATACTCTGATGACCATCAGTATCCGTATTAAGAACGAATGGTTCCTCTTGTTGCTTAATACCGTTTTCATCAAATATCTGCCCCCATATATCACTTTGCCAATTTGTATCACCCCGTCCATACCAGGAAACAATGAACCCACCAGTACTGCTCTGAATTATTGAAGAACTGTTATCATAAGCATTGCCATTTGACTTTGTATCATTAGCAACTAGAGTAGCATCTGAAACAGGAATCCCATCTTTAGTGTACACCCTGGTATATATATCAATTGAATTATTTTCTCCATAAACTTTCCAAATTGCAGCAAAATTGCCATTGTTTAGGCCTGTAATATCCGGTTCTTGGATGCCATAAAAGCCTCCTTGATCAATAGAGAAACTCTTATCCGCCAACTTTATGCCAAAGTTCACGTTGTCAAAACCTTTAATTGTAATACTACCTGCTGTTACGGTATCTTCTGTCTGAATAATTAGGTCGCCATTTTCAAGGGTGAGTTTATACCCTGTGCCATTGCTATCAATAACCCTGTAGACATTATCCTGACCGCTTATCTTGTGTGCAACCCCGGCAAGAACATTACCAGCAATGATAATATTGCCTTTACCGTCAGTGTCTATAATTTCATCATTACCTGAGGCCGATAAGTCATTAAAATAATAATTATCTACTCCTATACCACCCTGTAGAGAATCATCTCCGACTCCTCCTGTGAGGTGATCGTTTCCATCACCTGCAAACAACACGTCATTCCCTTCTCCACCATCTAGAGTATCGTTTCCTTCCTCTCCATATAAACTATCATCACCGGCATCACCGAAAAGTATGTCATCTCCGGCTCCTCCGACGAGAAGGTCATCTGCATCACCTCCAGACAAATTGTCCTTGCCAGCTTCTCCATATAATCTGTCTTTACTGCCATTGCCTTCTAAAGTATCATTTCCGTCATTTCCATGCATAATATCATAGGCATCGCTTCCGATTAACGTATCACCCGATACAGTACCATCAATATTCTGTATATTATAACTATTGCTGGAAACTGGAGCAATATCTGGAGCAGGAAGAACTTTGGCATAGGTATCCCAACCGTTGCCATTCTGAGAATCTTTGCGCCAAGAGATAACAAAGTCACCAGAATCTAATGATTCGATGTCAATTGTCACGCCACCAGCGGATCCATTATTCCATGCGCCGGGAACAACAATAAATTCTTCACCAACCTTTTGACCATTATCATTGAAGAATTGCGCCATCATCGCATCTTGATTCGGATTTTCCCAAGCAACAATAAAACCACCACTAG
>JAJRPW010000003.1 GCA_024280585.1 Alphaproteobacteria bacterium | reverse complement strand
TGCTGGTTTTATTTATGCTTTGACGGTGGCGGATAATTTTATAAAAACCGGGCAGGCGCAGAATGTGATTGTGATTGGTGCGGATAAAATGTCCGATATCGTTGATTGGGATGATCGGTCTACTTGTATTTTGTTTGGAGATGGGGCTGGGGCGCTCGTCTTGTCGGCATCAAATGATGAAAAACGCGGCATCTTATCCAGCAAAATATATTCCGATGGTGAATTTATAGATATTTTATATGCCGAAAATGCTGCAAAAGTGAAGATGGCCGGGCAGGAAGTTTTTAAACATGCTGTCGAAAAAATGTCAAAATCTGTGAAAGATGTGCTGGAAGAGGGTGGTTTATCGGTTTCTGATATTGCTTATCTGGTTCCACATCAGGCTAATCAGCGGATTATAGATATGGTTGGTAAAAAGCTGCGTATTAAAAATGAGAAGGTAATTTCGACTGTGGCAGGACACGCGAACACTTCGGCGGCTTCAATTCCGCTGGCTCTGGCATCGGCTGAGGATAAATTTTCGCAAGGCGACTTGTTGGTTTTGACCGCAATTGGCGGCGGTTTGGCCTGGGGCGCTTGCGCTGTTAGGTGGTAGGCTTTTTATAACACTACAGCCATTCCGGAATCTGATCCTTACCCAGCATTTCCGCGTAAGTTTCACGCCTGCGCACAATAGCATACTCACTCCCATTAACCAGAACTTCGGGAATAATCGGCCGGGAATTATAACCCGAAGATTGCACCGCGCCATAGGCTCCCGCTGAACGAATCGCCAGCAAATCACCTTCACGCACCTGTGGCAGCAATCTGCGTTTAGCAAAAATATCGCCCGTTTCGCATATCGGACCGACGATATCGACAGGGCGTTTAGCCGGATCACCTTCTTTAACCGCAACAATTTCATGATGCGCGTCATATAACGTTGGGCGAATCAGATCATTCATCGCGGCATCAACAATCAAAAACTTCCTGTCGCTGGTATATTTTTCATATATCGCAGCTGTCACCAAAACCCCGGCATTACCGACAATTAAGCGACCTGGCTCAAACACAAGCTCACAATCCAAACCCTTTGTCGCCGCAATCGTCATTTTTGCATATTCAGCCGGATGCGGAATTTCCTCTGAATTATAAGGAATTCCAAGCCCACCACCCAAATCCAGACGTTTTATATCATGCCCGGCTTCTTTAAGCGAACGAACCAGACCCGCAACTTTTTCAAAAGCCCGCTCAAACGGGTTTAAATCAGATAATTGTGAACCGATATGTATCGAAACGCCCTGCACATCAATTCCTTCCATATTCGAAGCGATTTCATACATTTCATGGGCTTTTTCCCATTGGATGCCGAATTTGTCGCCCTTCCTGCCAGTTGAAATTTTATCATGCGAGCCGGCATCAATATCCGGATTCACCCGAAACGCAATCGGCGCGGTCGATCCCAGCTCAATTGCAACTTCATTTAGCGCATTTAGCTCTGGTTCTGATTCGACATTAAACTGCATAATTCCGGCTTCCAGCGCATATTTCAGCTCGGCGCGAGTTTTCCCCACTCCGGAAAAGACGATTTTATCGGCCTTTATACCGACTTTTAGCGCGCGCATAATCTCGCCCATCGACACACAATCAGCGCCAGAGCCTAAATTTGCCAACGTTTTCAAGACCGCAAGGTTGGAATTAGCCTTCACAGCAAAGCAAATTGTTGCTTTAATATCCTTAAAACCCTCGGCAAAAACCTGATAATGCCGGGCAATCGTCGCTGTTGAGTAACAATAAAACGGCGTTCCCACCTCTTTCGCAATCCGCTCAAGCGCTACATCTTCGGCGTGTAACTGCCCGTTTATATAAGTAAAATGATCCATAACCTTCCAGCCTCATTAAAGTAAGCCATAAATTATAGCGATAAAATTATAATTGTCACTTGTTTGCATTATCAATTTCCAATTATTATGTCAATATTAAACTGCAAAATCGCTAGCACCCCCCTAAACACCCTTAATTAACCATTTTTATTACAAAAGACTTGACTTCGTATCATTTTTCCTGTATAAAGCTCCCAGAAATATAAAAATAGTGAATAATTATTAGGGATTTTAGAGTATGGCATTAGAAAAACAACCCAGTTTTGCACAATTCAATAAAATTGAAGATGTAAAGAGGGCAAGTGAACAACTAGCCGAAGATAATAAAGTAGCAGAAGCTGAAGGCATGAAAGCAATGTACTCATTGAGTACCCCCCCTAGCCCTACAGCAAATAGCAATGAAAACGATGACCCAAGTGATACTATTAGCGGCGCAGGAACGAACATGACCAATCCCGATGGAGCTAGCGATCCTGGAGTTTCTTTCGCCGACAAAAAAAAGAAGCAAGATGAAAGGCAACAAAAAGAACTTGAAGCACGACGCAAAGCAGCTGAAGCTGCCGATCTAGATAAATATTATAAAGCACTTGGTAACTGGTTAGACGGAGTGAGTCGAATTGTAGATAGTATTAGCAAGCAAAATATAGGTTTAGCGGAATCCATAGAAACTCTAAGATCAAATATAGATTTAGCAAAAAAAACTACCTCAGATAAGCCTAATCTCCAGATTTTTTCTATCCTAGGATCTATCAAAAAATTAACTTGTGCGATCAATATCTCGAATACAGAGGCAACCGATAAAGATGGCAATAAATTATCCTTAGATAAAGCTGCAGAAGTAACTGCCGGCCTTAAAAAATTACATAGTGAAGAAGAATATAAAAATGGCAATTTTGAAGCTGTTAAGAAATTTCAGCAAGAGGATAGAAATATATTTGAACAGATCGTGAAGCATCTCGTGACTGACTTGGCCGTTGTAAAAAAAGCTAAGGCTGCTAAGGCTGCTGCATTGAGTCATCCGCCACTACCCTCTACACCACCTACGCTTCCAGTTCCACCTGGGGCTGGAAATGGAGCTGGGGCTGGAGCTGCACCTACCGAAACTCCCGCAGAAAAGAAAGCTCGAGAGAAACAAGAGCGCAAGGATCAAAAAGCGGCAGGCAAAACTGCCAGAAGAACCGTTCTTAAAGCCATGATAGAAGATCAATTAAATGACCTGGACGGAAAAGATTTCACACAAGACAATCTAGCCGATAAAGCTGCATTATGCACAGCATTTTGTTTTGCCGCCAGCTTTGCTATCAACGAAACGAAATTACTCGACAGCAAAAACAAAGACAGCAAAAACAAAGATTCTTCGCAAACGCAGCAAAACCAGTTTGCTAATGACTTCAAAAAAGGCTGCAAGGTAGAAAGAGGTACTTATAAAGATACAACCAAATATAAAAACTCCAATAAAACCGACAGACATAACTGGAAAGCAATAATCCAAGGAAAGGAAGACTGCGATAAAAATTATTTTCTTGGAACGGAACTGACTGACAATTTAATAGACAGACTCAACACTGAATGCGCGAAAGCCACGGAACATGAACCGGAAAATAAAATTTATGCCGGAGCGGGAATCGAAGTTCAGGAATGGGAGTTTGACGATGGAAATGGTGGCAAAACATCAAAATTCAAAATAATAGGCGTTTCAAAAGGCTCTCCTGCAAAAGGCAAGCTAAGAACAGGTGATTACATCGAAGAAATTAACGGCAATCCAATCAAAAACCTTAATGATTTAATTACACATGGCCGCGGTGAAGTTGGAGATATGAATACATATAAAATAAACGGCAAAGCCGATGTCATCAGCCTGCACTTAACCATCCTAAAAGACAAAAAAGTCTGGGATTTTGCCAATAGTTTTACAGCTGGAGTCGCTAACTCACAAGCTAATGCTGCTATCGCAAGATCAAAAGCCGTATCTTAAACAAAAATTAACAATTTCCACAACAACCCCCGCAAGAGCAATCTTGTGGGGTATTTTTTAAATAAGGAAAAATATAATGGGAAAAGAACATAAAAAACCAAGAGTCCTGGATAAGGCAGATTACGGAAAAAAATCACAAGAAATGACCAAATCACAAGAAAGACTAGATAAAAAAAGGCTGGAAATAGCTGAAAAAGAACGTGATATGAAGATTCAAGAAGAATCTATCCGTAAAGGACAAAATAAAATTTTAAAACAAATGGACAGAGAAGAAGAGTCTGTGAAGGCAATGGTGGCGCTTACTCCTGTTGGAGCAGAGAAGATTGCAAAATTAGAAGGTGAGTTGGCGCAAAACCGTGCACATATGTATAGAATAATATCAGATAATGATGCAACTTTTGAGAGAAACAAAAAGTTCTTAGAAAAAGAATGGGGGCGCTTGAATACTCATAGTCAAATTCTAGAATCGAATCAAGTCGTCCTTAATACGGCCGGGAGGGCTATTAATTCTCGAGGGGTCTATAACAAAACAGTAGGAAATGCTGTTTTATATACTATGGTAGGAATCTTCGCACTTACCATGATAGGATATGTATATAACAAGCTTTTTTGTGGTGATGATAATACTGGTAAGCATAAAAGTAAGGCTAAAAAAACCGTGGCGGAAGTTAAATCAAACGTTCAAGCTCCATTGAACTTACAAAAATCTTTAGAAGATACGGATTTAAAGGACAGCCTGGAAAGGTTACTAGTTGAACTTAATAAATTCTCAAACAGCCCTAAAAACAACACAAAAAATTTACTAGAAGAATTTAAAAACACATTTGGCATGGAAGCAAAGGGTAAAAAAGTTAAGGTTCTTAATGACAAAGCTGACCCTAGCAGAGAGGTTGTAGAAGGGTTCTTAAATAAAATAAAAAAATGGGTTGGTGTACAATATCCTCAACATGGCAAAGGGGGAGAAAAAAACAGAAAAAACTCCGAAAAAGTGCACAGTCTTGTAGCCAGCATACAAGAAGGGTTTGGAATTAATCTGGAAACCAATAAACAAAGATAATTATTCACATTCGCAAAAAAAGCTGCTACTTATTCATTCTGTATTTAAAATATAGTGTGGGAGCTTGATCTTGTCTAAAATATATGACTCGGCGACGAATGCCCTTGATGGAATTTTAAGCGACAATATGACCATAATGGCTGGTGGTTTTGGCCTGTGCGGGATTCCTGAAAACACCATTCTCGCCTTGCGCGATTCCGGCATCAAAGGCATCACTATAATCAGCAATAACTGTGGAATCGACGATTTTGGTCTTGGAATTTTACTTCAAACCCGCCAAATCAAAAAAATGATCTCCTCATATGTCGGAGAAAATAAAATCTTTGAACAACAATATCTTAGCGGCGAATTAGAGCTGGAGTTAAACCCACAAGGCACGTTAGCGGAAAGAATTCGTGCCGGTGGAGCTGGAATCCCTGCGTTTTATACCAAAACCGGTGTCGGAACAATTGTCGCCGATGGCAAAGAAACCCGCGAGTTTGACGGTGATGAATATGTTATGGAACGCTCACTTTTCGCTGATATCGCCATAGTAAAAGCCTGGAAGGCTGATAAATTCGGCAATTTAATCTATCGTAAAACCGCTCGCAATTTCAACCCTATTATGGCAACTGCGGCAAAAATCACTATCGCTGAAGTCGAGGAAATCGTCGAAACTGGCACGTTCGATCCGGATGAAGTACACACCCCAAGCATATATGTTCAAAGACTATTTAAGGCAGAAAATCTGGAAAAACGTATAGAACAAAGAACAATAAGGGAGGCAGCATAATGGCCTGGACATCTGATGAAATGTGTAAAATCGCTGCGAAAGAATTTAAGGATGGTTTTTATGTCAATCTAGGCATAGGAATGCCAACAAAGGTTGCCAACTTTATCCCAAGTGGTGTCGAAGTAACATTACAAAGCGAAAATGGCCTGCTCGGCCTTGGCCCATTTCCAACCGATGCAGAAGTTGATGCCGACCTAATTAATGCAGGAAAACAAACGGTTACAGCATTGAAGGGCAGCAGTTTTTTTGACAGCGCTGCATCATTCGCCATGATTCGCGGTGGGCATATCGACCTTTCGATCCTGGGTGCGCTGGAAGTTTCCGAGCAAGGCGACCTTGCCAACTGGACAGTTCCGGGGAAAATGGTCAAAGGCATGGGTGGCGCTATGGATTTGGTCGCCGGCGTGAAAAGAGTTGTGATCCTGATGAGCCATACGGCAAAAACGGGCGATGCAAAATTGCTGAAAGAGTGCAAATTGCCATTAACCGGCAAAAAAGTCGTGGATCGCGTTATCACCGAACTCGCCGTTTTCGATATAAATGCGAGTGGCATGGTGCTTGTTGACCACGCACCGGACGTAACCATCGAAGAAATTAAGGCCAAAACCGAGGCAGAATTTACGGTGTCTGCTGATTTGGAAGCCACGGATATGGTTAAGGCTGGATAGCTTATTAAGAACGTTATCGGGGGGGGTGACAACTCTGCCTATTAAACCTCGTGTTTTTAGATGCGATTGCCCGGGAGTCCTGTCACAAAAAGCTTGCTATTGAATATATTTTCGATTATACAGGTGTCGTTTGAAAATATTTTGAGAAAATTATGAGTGTTGAAAATCTGTTTAACTCTTTTCCGGTGATTAATGTCAATGACGAGGTGTATCTGCGGCAGTGTAATCATGATGATATTGACGATTATCTGGAATATTTATCTGACGATGAGGTGGTGAAATATGTGCCTGAGGAGTGTATTCCCAGGACGGTTGAGCGCGCGCGTGAGGAAATTGACTACAATCTCGATCTATTTCGCTATAAACGCAGTATTTACTGGGCGATCGCCAGACGCGATAATAATAAGCTGATCGGTTCTTGTGGATTTAATTATTGGAACCGCGATCATTGCCGTGCTGAAATTAGCTATGATCTGGGCAAAAAATATTGGGGCAAGGGCATTATGACCGATGTGACCAAGGCGGTTTTGGGTTTTGCTTTTACGCAAATGCAGCTGCATCGCGTTGAAGCGACGGTGACGCCGACCAATCAGGCATCGCTTAAGGTTTTGAAAAAGCTTAAATTCCAGAAGGAAGGCATATTGCGTGAGCAAAAATTTCTGCATGGGAAGTTTTATAATGCGATTATATTGTCTTTGCTGCAAAAAGAATACCTGAAATTTTAGGAAAATGTGATGGATGAGACGATTTACGACTCCCTGACGCAGTTGGGCGGGGATAATGATTCTGCTAAATCGCCCGATGAGGCGCGGATCGAGAAGGTGGCGAACCCTAAGGCCGGGATTGATTATCTGGTGCGCTTTACCTGTCCGGAATTTACCTCGCTTTGTCCGATAACCGGGCAGCCGGATTTTGCACATCTTGTGATTGATTATGTGCCAGGTGAGTGGCTGTTGGAAAGCAAGTCTTTAAAGCTGTTTTTGAACTCATTTCGCAACCATGGCGCGTTTCATGAGGATTGTACCACTTCAATTGCCTTGCGGATTGTGGATGAAATCAAGCCTAAATGGTTAAGAATCGGTGGGTATTGGTATCCGCGCGGCGGAATTCCTATTGACGTTTTCTACCAAACTGGTAAAGCTCCTGTGGATGTTTGGATTCCCGATCAGGGAGTTGCTACATATAAAGGACGCGGCTAGGATGTATTCGAATAATAGTAACTATATATTGATAAATGTGGTGCCTGAATATCAGGACGCGCAGTCGTCACCGTTTGATAATTATCACGTTTGGTCGTATAATATACAGATTCAAAATAAAAGTTCGCGCAGGGTGCAGATCCTGAATCGTAGCTGGACTGTCATTGATAATAGCGGAAAAACGCAGAATATAAAGGGTGAGGGCGTTGTTGGGGTGCAGCCTAAAATTCATCCGGGCAAGGAATTTAACTATTCAAGTGTTGTTCATCTTGAGGCGCCATCGGGGATTATGATGGGTACATATGAGGTGGTTACTGAAGATGGTGAAATCTGGAATGTCGAAATCCCGGCTTTTTCGCTGGATTGCCCGCATGTTGAGAGAGTGATTAATTAGGGGGGGTTTAGCGACCCATTCCGCGAGATTCGCCGGTGCCACCGTTTGGTCCAGAAGTTGGACCCGCCTGGAATGTTGGGCTTGCGCTGGTTGCCTGCACCATATTTGCAAAAGAGTTTTGGTTGTTAGCTAGGTCGTGGTGAGTGGTTTGACCAGCTTCTGGCTGACCAGTGCCGTCAACGGATGTTCTGGATGGGACTATATGAGATTGATTGCGAGTTCCGTTAGGTTGGAAGCTAACAATGGCAGGCTCATTTCTCGGGCCATTATTGTCACCAAATACATTATACTGTACGCTGCCACCGTGTCCAAAATCAGACATATCAAAAATCCTTCAAAAACGTCCCAAAATAGGACAAATTAATAAATATATGTCTTTATACACTAAAAACACAGGCATGTCAACATATTTTATAGCCATTTTCAGTTGTTATAATTATATCTTCGCAGGTTTTTTGGCGCAGGCGGTATATATGAGTTTGCAGGGTGTGGGTGTCGATATTTTCGTCGTAATCCCAAATTTTTTCCAGTAATTTCTTTGTGCTTAATGGTGATTCTTGAACTAAAAGGTTAATTATTTCCGCTTCTTTTTCGGTAAGCTGTATGTCCTTATTATCCTTTGTTAGGAGGCGTTTTGTGAAGTTAAACAGATAGCCGCTTTTTAGCCGTTTGTTGTTGTCGAATAATTCGGTAATAGCGTTAAATAATTCTGAAATATGAAAGGGTTTGGGCAGATACTTCATGTTGTTTTTGGCGGTTTGACCAAGAATTACGCCTCGCGCGGAAGGGGCACTCGTAATTTTGTCAATTTTATTAACTATAAAACAGTAGCTTGTAGGCTGCTTTGCATCTACTTCATTAGAAGATTTATGGGTGGATATGTCCAAATCAAAAGAGCCTTTATCCCTTATAATTTGTTCGATTTCATCACTGTCGCTGATTATAAATAATTTTTCTACCATAACTTCCTCTATAATAATAAAAAATGGATTTGTAAAGTTTTAAAAGAAGCTGTATAAACCCTCAAAATTATGGAAAATTTATGGCTTTTAGCGAAGAAGATAAAATAATTAACCGGGTTGAGCGCGCTGTTGGTGATTTGCGGCGCGGATTTGCCGTTGTGATTTTCCATGGGAATGAGGCGGTAACCGTTATGTCTGCTGAAGATTGTGCGTTGGATAATGCCGATTTATTGGCGAATCAGCCAAGGGTTATACTGGCAAAAAATCGGATTAAGGCGCTTTTGAGTGATGATTCAATCGAAATAAATGCCTCCTTTTTAATTGTGGATAAGTCGGTTGGTAAACATGTTGGTAAGTGTGTGGGTATCTCTGTGGATAAAATTAGAGAAGTTGCCTGCGAACACCCGAATAATATTAGTTTGCAAGAGGTTGATTATAAGCCTGCCAGTGAGATTGAAGATGCGGCTTTGAAATTGGTTAAAATTGCTGCGCTTATTCCAGCGGCGGTTGTATTTGATGGCGAAGGTGAGGATTTGCTGCAGGTTGCATCCGAGGATCTGAACCGATATAACGAGCTGGTTTCACTGAATTTACATGAGGTTTGCCGGGCTGATTTGGCTTTGGAGCATGCTGAAAAAAGTGAAATTATCGCCTATCGTTCAAGTGTCGGCGGCTGGGAGCATTACGCGATAATTGTCGGTGAGCCGGGCGAAAATCCGCTTGTGAGGGTGCATTCATCCTGTTATACGGGTGATTTATTGGCGTCTTTGTCGTGTGATTGTCGTGATCAACTGCATTTTGCCATAAAGCAAATGGGCGAAGGTGAGGGCGGTATTATATTGTATATGCAGCAAGAAGGGCGCGGAATTGGGCTGGTTAATAAATTGCGGGCGTATGATTTAAAAAATCAAGGTATGGACACGGTCGATGCCAATGAGGCGTTGGGTTTCGATGATGATGAGCGCTTGTTTTTACCAGCGGCTCAGATTTTAAAAGAGCTTGGGATTGAGTCGATTCGGCTCTTGACGAATAATCCGCGTAAGGCTCAAGGGCTGGAGGATTGCGACATAAAAGTGAGCGAGTCGGTGTCGCATATTATGGATTCAAATGAACATAATGAAGCATATTTGAAGACCAAGGCAGATCGGTTGGGGCATAAGTTTTAGTGTGTTTCCTATGCTTCCTGCGCCTCTTTTATCTGGCGCATTGTCCTATATAATGGGACGTTGGAATTCGATATCGGATCATGGACTTTTTTAATGGCAAAGCCGATTGTGACCCATCTTTGCGCGCGCTCTTTGTCATTGACACCGGCATAATACGTGCCAATCTTGACGGCTTTTGGCAAGGCCATTTTGCCATATTTCTGAATCATTCTTATCGCTGAACGTTCTGCATCAAAAGTTTCCATAAGGGTAGTTTAGGTGGAAATTGGGAGGATGTCAATTGGGATTGCGCTACTTCGATAAGAAATTTTGTTGACTGGCCGCTTCTTTAGTGTTACAAGGGCGCTCGTGAAATTAAAATATTTTGAGGAAAAGGCAATCTTGCGTGAAAATTATGGACTAACTACCGCCAGAAACTCTTATGAAGAGCTACTACAAGATGGCTTAGAAAGCCGAAGTGGGCGGATTGCAGGAAATGCTGAAAGGCGGGCGGCTAGGGATGGTCATTTTTCTGCTAGGAATCCACTGGCACTAGGGCGTTAAACGCAATAGTAAATATTTACACATAAAAAATAAATAGTAAATATTGACAGTGTCGGTCACTCATCTATTATTTCTGGGGTCTGTTGCAGACCTCAGGAGTTGAAAATATGAATGATGCCGTGAAAGAAGGTGAGATTATTCACCATGATGATGTTATTATACCGATCAAAGATGAAATCGCGCAAAATGCCCTGATAAACAAAGAAAAATATCAGGAGCTTTACAAGCAATCTGTTGAAAGTCCAGAAGAATTCTGGGGGCAGCAGGCCAAGAGAATCGATTGGATTAAGCCATTTACTAAGGTTAAAAATACGTCATATGACGGCGATGTGTCGATTAAATGGTTCGAAGATGGTGAGCTGAATGTCTGCGCGAATTGTGTCGACCGGCATTTGGAAAAACGCGGCGATCAGGTAGCGATAATCTGGGAAGGCGACGACCCGGCTGACTCTAAGAAAATTACATATAAAGAATTGCACGAAAATGTCTCAAAACTGGGAAATGCCTTGAAAGCACAGGGCGTTGGCAAAGGTGACGTGGTGACATTATATATGCCGATGGTGGTTGAGGCGGCTTATGCTATGCTGGCCTGCGCGCGTATTGGCGCGATTCACTCTGTGGTTTTTGGTGGTTTTTCACCGGAAGCTTTGAAGGGGCGAATCGAAGATTGCGGCTCGAAATTGGTTATAACTGCCGATGAAGGCCTGCGTGGCAGTAAGAAAATTCCGCTGAAAAAAAATGTCGATGATGCTTTGGAATTGGCTTCGATCGAGAATAAAGTTTTAGTCGTTAAGCGTACCGGCGTAGATGTTAATTGGGTCGAAGGGCGTGATGTTTGGTATCACGATGCGGTGGATGCAGCATCGAGCGATTGCCCACCGGAAATTATGAACGCAGAAGATCCGCTATTTATATTATATACATCTGGTTCCACGGGAAAACCAAAAGGCATTATGCATACATCCGGGGGGTATATAACCTATGCTTCGATGACGCATCAGTATGTTTTCGACTATCAAGACGGCGATATTTATTGGTGTACAGCCGATGTGGGCTGGGTGACGGGACATAGTTATATTATCTATGGGCCGCTGGCAAATGGTGCAACGACATTGATGTTTGAAGGCGTGCCGAATTATCCTGACTGGAGCAGATGTTGGCAAGTTATTGATAAACATCAAGTAAATATTTTTTATACCGCGCCAACTGCGATCCGGGCGATTATGCGTGAAGGCGACGAAAATGTTAAGAAAACCTCGCGGAAGAGTCTGCGAATATTGGGAAGTGTTGGTGAGCCGATTAATCCTGAAGCCTGGCGCTGGTATTATGAAGTTGTTGGTGACAGCAGATGTCCCGTTGTGG
>JAJRPW010000091.1 GCA_024280585.1 Alphaproteobacteria bacterium | reverse complement strand
TCGACTGGAACACTCTATTTAGCGTCCAACGATTTGACACATGATGCTGACTTTTTATACCAAACCTACCAAAAACGGTGGAAAATCGAGGTGTATCATAAATCTATCAAACAAAATGCCAGCCTGGCAAAATCGCCGACGAAAAAAGTGCGCTCGCAAGCAAATCATATTTTTGCCTCGATTGTCGCTTTTTGCAAACTTGAAGCGTTACAATTTGTAACAGCAGCAAACCATTTTGCCTTGAAACACAAGCTCGTACTAAAAGCTAATATTGCGGCAATGGCAGAATTGGCTAACTTGCAGAAATTACATCTAGCTGCGTAAGGTGAGTTATAAGATCATCATATTCCATATATAGACCATAAACCATAACGTTATGGTTTGCAAATATATTATGCCCTATTACTCAAAACTGTCAGATTAGACTCTATAACTATGTGCCACCCCAAACGTACTGATACGAGAATAACTAAAAGGGCTGTGAGTAAGGCAACGATACGAGAGGGTATGAATTTTATTGTTATTAGATTGCTGCATTGGCCTCCTAAAAATACAAGTACGGGCAAATACCAGTAATCAATAATATTTTCTGTTAATCCATTTTTTTGTAACTGTCCCGCAAGGCCGGCAATAGAATTTACCAAAATAAACAGGGATGCCGTTGTGGCAATATGTTTGGGTGGGCCTGCTCGTAAATTATATAGAATAGGTGCTAGAAATATTCCTCCACCAATACCAACTATTCCGGCTAAAAAGCCTAACACAGCGCCAACAAGCCCACTTATCCAAATTGGAATTGATTTGTATGACCCTAAACTGTCATCATAACGGTGATAGTTAATTAATAGTCGTCCCCCTGCAATGAGCAAGGCTGCAAAGAGTATTACAACAAATAATTCTTTCTCAATTTCTAGTTTTCCGCCTATATATGCCAGCGGTACGGAAGTGATAATGGGTGGTAGTAAAAGTCGCCAGTTTAAATATCCGGCGCGTACATAATGAAAGCTATTGCCGGATACTACAATAATGTTGCAAACAAGCGCTATAATTGGAATGGCCACATATGGTAAGTCCCATAATACCAATAAGGCTAGATAGGAAGAGCCTCCACCGAAACCAACGCTGGCATAAAAGAATGCTACAACAGTAAATAATGCTCCAAGTAACATTATTTACCCTCCTGAGCGCAGCAAAGGCAGTCTGACGAGCGATTTACTTTTATTTTACGCACAGATGCTGAAAGTGCGTCTATTATTATCATCTGGCCTGAAATACTTGTGCCGATGCCCAGTAATTCTTTAATGATTTCAGTCGCCTGCCATGTACCCATCTGCCCGGCTATACTTCCTAAAACTCCTGATTGTGAGCAGCTTTCAGTAGCTCCTGAAGCGGGAAGCTCTGGATAGATGCATTGGTAGCATGGGTGAGGCTGGCCAAGGTACGGTTTAAATGTGTATAAATGGCCGGTAAATCCAATTACTGCAGCAGATACAAGTGTTCTTTTATGTTTAAAGCAGTACTCATTTACCAGAAAACGCGTTTGAAAATTATCACAACCGTCAGCCACTATGTCATAATCTTTGATGAGTTTATCAATATTTAAAACGTCTAAACGGTATTCATAAGGGATTATAGTAACATCCGGATTTAAATCATGAATTGCATCTTCAGCACTTGTGACCTTTGATTGACCTATACTAGCCGTCTCATGGATTATTTGCCGTTGAAGGTTTGATAATGCCACACGATCATCATCTATTACGCCGATTGTGCCTACGCCTGCTGCTGCCAAATAAAGCAACAATGGAGATCCAAGCCCTCCGGCGCCAACAACCAGTACTTTGGACTTTAATAATTTCTGTTGCCCTTTCTCTCCAATTTCAGGTAAAGAAATATTTCGCGCATAACGTACTAGCTGGTCATGATGCATAATACTAACCACGCTTACGTTTTTGCGTTCGGATATCTACCTCGAAAGCAAGCTGTAGTGAGTGTCCTTCGTTGATCTTCTGGCTTGCCTCGATGCCATCACGGCTTGGCAGCGAATTAAGCAAGTTTGTAGCAGCATCTTTGCCAACATGTAATGTAATGTTATTGTTATTGTGATGTAGAGATAATGTTTTACTATCGGCGCTTGTTACTATGCTGACCTCAATGGTTTTTCCATTTGGTAAATATGTACCCTGGTTTAGAGCGATGCCTTCGCATAAAGATATAAGCTCTTGCTTGCTAACCCTAAAACGAAATTCCTGCCCATCGATACGAAGATTCATGACTTGCCCCTTGTGTATTTTTCCCAATCATCTGGAGTGTTAATATTAGCGAAGGAACCAACTCCTAAAGGGTTGGTAGGTAATGCGTGAAAATTCAGTTTTTTATGAAAATTCTTAAGGGAGTAGTCCTCTTCTTCATTAAAAATATTCTCAATTACATCTATCCATTTAGTATTCATTTTTAGTCTAAAAGGCAATGTATGGTTTTCAAAGCAGACGATATCATTATTCGGTGGTGTATCCATTAATCGTTGTAGCAATGGTACTTGCAAATTTGGCATATCTACCGGAACATAGAGCAAATAATCGAACTTCCCCTGAAGCTCTTTTAATGTTGTATGCACACCGCCTAGTGGGCCTTTGTCTTTAATCTCATCAGAAATACCAGCCTCATTATTAATATAAACATTCTCAATACCGGTGTTTTTTAGCAGGTTTTCCGTATGCCGTAACAATGTATTATCACGATAATACAACTTGCTTTTATCTGTCCCCATACGGGAAGATTTTCCTCCTGCTAATATTACACCTGCTATATTCAAGCTGCATGCTCCTTTACTTTTAGGACTTACGCATGAAGTCGTCTTTTTGTTTGTTTTGTTGTTAAAAATAACCTAAAAATACTCATGTACTTCGTGTACACTCCGCTTTTTAGAACATTTTTGCCTAAAAACAATTCAAAAATACTCGTCATGCGTAAGTCCTAACTTTGTGAGAGTGAGTGCATAACTCACAACCTTTTGTCCACTCGCTATCGCCGCTGGTATAATGCTCAAGCTTCCATACGGGGGAGCGCTTCTTAATTTCCTCAATTACATATCGGCAAGCCAGAAATGACTCGTCTCTATGCGGTGAGCCAACAGCTATAACTATGCTTAAATCACCAATGTCCAAGCGACCCTTTGTATGAACTACATAAATTTTTAAACGCTTGCCCCATTTTTCTATGGCCTCTTCGCAAATTTCACGAAAATTATTTATAGCGAGTTTGTCATGCACATCATAACTAACGCCTAAAACTTCATTGCCGTGGTTATGATTACGAACTGCGCCCAGAAACAAATTAGCTGCACCATTTGCACCATCAGATACAAAGTCCAGTGCCTTTGCCGAATCTATTTTTTGCTTTTCTATATCCCATACATCTACGAATATATTACTCACTCTACCCTCCCGATACTGGTGGCAAAATTGCCAGATTATCTAGCTCATTGATAAGACTTTCTTCATCCAATATTTCGTCATCATTGGCAAAGCGCGAACTATCAATTAGTTCTGTTTTGTTGAAATTATTATCAATATCATGAATTTTTACTAGTAATGCTTTTCGGATATCAGACACCACAGCACCATCGGGAAGCGAAAGAGACAAACGCTTGCCAAGTGGTCGAAACGCTCCGAATAATTGTAATGTTATTTCCATATTAACTCATCCATGACACATTATTGAGATTCCATTTGCCTGGAGTTAATGGGTAAATATCAATTGGCTCCCCAACTTCATTCCCACTTTGCTCCTCTTTGAATACTACCCAGCAATTAGCCTTTACAAGCGGGTGGATTTTAAATGACTCTTGTCCCTTTAAAATATCAAGCTGTAATTTTCCTCCGGTTGCCACTGAGACATAAGCCTTACGGAAAAAACGCAGGTTTCCTTTTTTAGGAGAGGGCATTAACAGTCTGGTATTAATGGGAGTTTCAACGGGAGCACCTTGCAAAAGATTAAGCAATGGGATAACAAAAAAGCGCAATCCTACGGCAGCAGATACCGGATTTCCCGGCAGTCCGAAATAATGAGTTCCATCAGGAAAGCGAGCGTAAAGGATTGGCTTGCCGGGTCTGATGGCCACTTTGTGAAAGATAATTTCTGCACCAAGTTCGCGCAAGGCTTCAGGGATAAAATCATGCCTTCCTGCGGATACTGCGCCAGTGGAGATGATTATATCGTTATTCGTTAACGCCTGCTTAATTTCCTTTTTAAATATTTCAGGAGTATCAGGAATTAAACCACCATAATTTGCGCTGACAGGAAGCTCTCCCAAAGCTGCCATTAAATATGGGCCGTTTGAATTGTAAATCTGCCCGGGCAACAGAGAAGCATCGGCATCATCAATAATTTCTTTTCCTGTGCTAAACACGACAACATTAGGCTTAGGAGCTACCATAACATTTTTCTGCCCTACTGCCGCCAAGCTCATAATATGAAATGGTGTTATCATCTCGCCACGGTTTATAATTGGAGTTCCCGGTACAAAATCTTCGCCAGCATCCCTTATGTTATCTTTAATAGGAGCAGGCTTGGTAAGAATGATCTCACGCGCAAGGCCGCCCTCATTTTTACTATTAATGGCAACGTCTTCAATTCGTACTACAGAATCATATCCATCTGGCACAGCAGCGCCCGTCATGATTTCCCAAGCGCCGTTTTTTCCGCCCGATGGAATATCCCCAGCTACAGTACTTCCCATCACGTTTAAAGTAACAGGATTATCATTTGATGCATTGCCAAGATCAAGGCTTCGTACGGCAAATCCATCCATTGCTGAATTAGCAAATGGCGGAACATGCACATCGCTTGTTACATCTTGTGCGGCTATAAAACCACATGCCTGGTTTGCCGGAATTTCTTTAGAAGGAAGAGGGGCTTGCTTGGATAAAAATTTTATTGCATTTTCGTATGAAATCATGCGGCATGCTCCTTTTTCAAATTATCATGTATATTTTTTTTATCCTGCGCATGGTCGAGTGCATGCGGCAGGATTGCCTTCAAAGCTTCCATGCCATCTTTTACTCCACCGCTACTTCCCGGCAATGATATCACAAGTGTATCGTCGATTATAACCGCAAGCGAACGGCTAAGCCATGAGGTTGATATATGCTGCGCTCCCGAACTTCTCAGTAATTCTCCTATGCCAGGAATTTCAACGTTAGCAAGCTTAGAAATCGTCTCCGGAGTAATATCGCGCGGCGCAATGCCCGTGCCACCGGTCGTGATAATCAGCTCTACACTTCCTACCAGATCCAAGATTTTTTGCTCTAACTGGGCAGATTCGTCAGGAATTATGCAGTAGTCTGATATGTTACACCCCAAAAATTCCAACTCACCCTTCAATATCACTCCCGATTTATCTTCATACTCACCTTTGTATGCGCGGTCACTAAGTGTTATCACTGCTGCGTTTATACCTTCTAGCGGTCGCTCAGACTCGGTTGGCAATAGTTTTTGTAAGTCTTCAGGAATTCCATCAGGGTGCACCCATGTTCCTTTTTTCCCGCCTTCTTTTATCAGCAAGCGTGTATCTGAGATTATAAGAGCCGGCTCAACAGGCTTTGTCAGGTCGTACATAGTTAGCAAGGCGGCATTTACTCCAGCTAATGCTTCCATTTCAACCCCTGTCTTTGCATATGTCGCAACTAAACAATAAGCGGCAACAGATGCGGTGTTTTCTTCTAATTCAAGATAAACCGCGACATGGTCAAGCGGCAAAGGATGGCAAAGCGGAATTGTTTGACTAGTGTTTTTTGCTCCGGTTATTCCTGCAATTTCAGCTAATTTTAGCACATCACCCTTTGGCAAAGTTTGATTTTTTATATGTTCAAAAGCCATTGCTCCAACGTTGATTCTCCCCATAGCTACAGCGCGTCTGTATGTTGCGACCTTGCCACTGACATCGGCCATGTGGTAGTCGCTATTTTCAAAGAAACTTGCGATATTATGTTTCATATTCATCCTCCTACTGATGCTAAGTGCGGCGTTATGCCTGTGTCTCCATCTAAAAGAAAATGTGACGATTTTTTATAATTTAATTGACCTAATATTAGTTCTTTCAATTCTTCGATCTGTACATCTTCTTGTAACAAATGACGAAGTGGCGCACCGCTATTACCGAATAAACATAAACGCAAGTCGCCAGTTGCTGTTGTACGCAAACGATTGCAACCTTTACAGAAATCTTTGGAATATGGCGCAATAAAACCAATGCTTCCTTTATAATCAGGATGTGTAAAATTTACTGCCGGCCCTGCACCAGAGGTATGTATTTGCCGTACCCAGCCATTATTGGACAGTTGGTCTTTTAGGGCATCAACAGAAATATGATATTTATGGAAATATTCAAAATTATCACCCGTTTGCATGAGTTCGATAAAGCGAACACTGATTTGAGTGCTTTTTATCAGAGATAAATAATCGGGAAGCTCGTTATCGTTAACGCCTTTTAGCAATACAGCATTTATTTTTATATTTTTAAAGCCAACTTCAACGGCCGTATGCACGCCTTGCAGCACTTCTTCGAGTCTGTTATGCCCTGTAATCTGATAAAATTTATCAGCTTGCAAACTATCAATGCTCACATTTATGGACGATAGGCCTGCCTCTTTCCAGGCTTTAGCGTTATCTC
>JAJRPW010000002.1 GCA_024280585.1 Alphaproteobacteria bacterium | reverse complement strand
GTTTGATTTATTATTGAGCGGTGTTGCTAAATAATGCTATACATTTTGTAAAGAATTAGTTATATAATGTGGCATTATGGCATATATAGAATTTATAAAAATGAACGGGATTGGTAATGACTTTGTTATTATTGACTCGAGAAAACAAGAAATTCCGCTTAATAATGAGCTGATTGGTATTATTTGCGACCGTCATAAAGGTGTTGGTTGTGACCAATTAGTAATTATAGAACATTCAGATCAGGCCGATTGTTTAGTAAAATTTTATAATCCAGATGGCAGTGAGGCTGGTGCTTGCGGAAATGCGACAAGATGCGTGGCATATTTATTGTCTGAAGAAAGGCAAAGTGATTTTATCCCACTGCAAACAAAAGCTGGAATCCTGGAATGTAACAAAATCAGCGAAGGAATTTTTTCTGTAAAAATGGGTGTAGCCAAAACTGCTTGGCAAGATATTCCTTTAACGGAGGGCGCTGATACAAGTAATTTGGATATTTCTGAGGGCTGTTTAAGCAACCCATTTGCGGTTAATATTGGTAATCCGCATGCCGTTTTCTTTGTTGATGACGTGGATTCAATTGATCTGAAAGATTTAGGTAAGAAATTGGAAAATCACAAAATTTTTCCCGAGCGAGCGAATATAGAAATTGTACAAATTATCTCTACAGATGAGGTTAAACTTCGTGTGTGGGAGCGTGGTGCTGGTGAAACGCTGGCTTGCGGTAGTGGCGCGTGTGCAGCAGTTTTTGCGTCTTATAAAAAGGGCTTGACCGGTGATAAAGTTAAAGTTTGCCTTCCAGGCGGTGATTTACAGATAAAAGTTAGTGAAGATAATAATATTATTATGACCGGCTCTGTCGCGGTGAATTTCGCTGGCGCATTTAATACAGAGAAAATCGGCAAATGACACAAGAAGTAATCACCTTTGGCTGTAGGTTAAATTCCTACGAGAGCGAGGTTATTAAAAGTAACCTCAAATCTTCCGGTCTGTCTAATGTAGCCGTGTTTAATACATGTGCTGTAACTAAAGAGGCTGAGCGTCAGGCGCGTCAATCTATTCGTCGTGCAAAACGTGACAATCCGGATTTGAAAATTATCGTAACGGGGTGCGCCGCGCAGATTAATCCCAAAGCCTATGCCGATATGGCGGAGGTTGACAAGGTTCTTGGTAACGAAGAAAAGCTGGAGTCTAAATTTTATAATTTGGATGACGAAAAAATCCGTGTTAACGATATTATGTCGATTAAAGAGACAGCGTCGCATTTAATAAGCAATGTTGAGGGGCGAGCGCGTGCATTTGTTCAGGTGCAAAATGGTTGTAATCATCGCTGTACATTCTGCATAATACCATTTGGTCGTGGCAATAGCCGTTCTGTGCCGATGGGGCAAATCGTTGAGCAGGTGCGTAAACTGGTTGATTCGGGTTATAATGAAGTGGTTGTAACCGGTGTCGATATTACGGATTACGGTAAAGATCTGCCTGGAACTCCAACTTTAGGGCAGATGCTAAAGCGACTGTTTGCATTGGTTCCACAGCTGCCCAGGCTGCGCCTTTCGTCAATAGATGTAGCGGAAATTGACGATGATTTATTATATCTTATTGAAAATGAGCCGAGGCTGATGCCGCATTTGCATATTTCTTTGCAAGCGGGTGATAACATGGTTTTAAAGCGCATGAAACGCCGTCATACTCGCGAAGAGGTCTTGCGGTTTGTGGAGAAGGTTAGACAAATTCGTCCTGATATTGTTTTCGGCGCGGATATTATAGCTGGATTTCCAACTGAAACTGATGAGATGTTTCAAAATACTTTGAATCTAATCAGTGAAGCTGGTCTGATTCATTTGCATATATTTCCTTATTCTATAAGGGAAGGCACTCCGGCTGCAAAAATGCCACAAGTAGATATGAAAATAAGGAAGGAGCGGGCTGCTTTGTTGCGTGAGGCGGGCGAAAAAGAGCTGCAAAAATATTTAAAGCAAAAGATTAATAATAGCGCACAAGCTATTGTAGAACAGGATAATATTGCAAGATTGGGTGATTTTTGTGCTGTTCGTTTGGGCGCGCCTGCCCAAGTTGGTAGTCTGGTCGATGTTCGGGTAAAAAATGTTGCGGGGAATATGCTGGTGGGTGAGGTTGTTAGCCCTTAATACAATGGACATTTACCACATATTGCTTGGCTTTTTCTTCCATATTTTTGTCGGGGTAGTAATAATATGTATTGTCGGTTCTGTAGAAAACATTATTATCATCCATGAAATTCTTTAATGTATCTAAACTGATTGCCATGCTTGTGGTTTTGACTGGTTTTGCTTCTGTTTCATCGCTGGATGAGTCGGCTAGGTAGAAGCTCATTTTGCCGACAACTACGCCGATTACAGTGCCGTTTTCGTCTAATAATGGGCCGCCGCTATTGCCTTTTTCGACGGAGTCCGTGAATTGGATTCTTTCGATTCCGGCGTAATAATCTTCAGTATCTATAATTTTAGCTTTTTTTATGAGGTAGCTGCCTTTAATGCTGCGATCCAGCGGGTATCCTATAACAGTTACATTGTCATTGATATGTAGTGGGATTTCACCTCTAATTGGTGCTATACGCCCTGGAGTTTTTGACGTTTTTAGCAGAGCTAAATCATTTTCCTTGTCGATCGCGTATAGTTCTATGTTGGCATCTTTGACGGCGCCGCGAATTTTTATGGATTTACATCCTTGAACGACATGTTCGTTGGTGATTATATAGTTATTGCTAACGAAAAAGCCTGTTCCGCTTGTGAAATGTGTAACTTTTTTTTTGGATGATTTACTGGTTTTTTCTTTTTTAAATGTAAAGATGCTGTCTTTTTGTGGTTTTATAACAGTTTGGTTGGCTGCAAAAGAATCGTAGGAAAGCAAGGCAATAACGCATGTTACGCTCAATGAGAGTGCAATTCTAAAACTACTTGTTCTGTATTTCTTACATACCGCCATGTAAGCAATTGTAACACTATAAAGTTAAATATTTATTAACATATAAATAAATTCAGCGGTCTTTTAGAGTAAATATTTTAAGAAGTACAGAATTTTATCATTAGTTTTAAAAGTGTTGCCTTTATGCCACTAAAAGGTGATAAAATTTCTTGTGCTGGGAGTGACTTGGTGATATCATTTGCGCTCGTTGTACAAATTCAAAGTGGGAATGAAGTTATATGGTCGCCTTTTTTCATAATAACTACTTGTATACTCTGGTTGAAATGCAAAAACAGGTTATGCAGCCGCTCAGCGCGCTTGCTGAAGCCAACAAAGACTTTCATGAGAGCTTTTTTTCTGAGTCAAAATATGGTCGTTCTGTTGCCGCCTCTTATGAAATTTTTGAGAGGATGACGAAGGATTATCCGAAGCCACAATTTGGTATAAAACATACTCAAATTAACGGTAAAGACGTGAAAATCAAGCAGCGAACTATTCTGTCAAAAACTTTTTGTAACCTTTTGCATTTTGGAAAAGATTCTAAGATAAAACAGCCTAAAATGCTTGTTGTCGCGCCGATGTCGGGGCATCATTCGACTTTGTTGCGTGGGACGGTTGAGGGCTTGCTGCCGTATTTTGATGTTTATATTACAGATTGGAAGGATTCGCGGGGCATTCCGATTGAAGACGGCTATTTTAGATTTGATGATTTCGTGAATTATACCCGGGAATTTATCCGTGAAATGGGGAGCGGGGTAAATGTCCTGGCGGTTTGCCAGCCTTCGGTTCCGGTTTTAGCAGCTGTTTCTTTGATGTCTGAGGATAAGGAAAAATGCGTGCCGGCGAGTATGACTTTAATGGGTGGGCCGATTGATTCGCGAAAAAACCCGACAGAAGTTAATGATTACGCGGCTGAGCGGACGATTCATTGGTTTGAGTCGAATGCTATAACAAAAATTCCGATGAATTATCCGGGGGCTGGGCGCTCGGTATACCCTGGTTTTACACAGCTTTTTGGCTTTATGGCGATGAATTTGCAGGCGCATATGCAGGCGCATATGGATTTATTCAATCACCTGGTTGAGGGGGATGGCGAGAGTGCTGACGGGCATAAGGAATTTTATAATGAGTTCCTTTCTGTGATGGATATGCCTGCTGAGTTTTATCTGGATACGGTGAATATTGTCTTTAAAAAGCACCTTTTGCCGACTGGAAAGCTGGTTTGTAACGGTCGAAAAGTTGAT
>JAJRPW010000090.1 GCA_024280585.1 Alphaproteobacteria bacterium | reverse complement strand
GCTCGTTGCCATTTTCATCAAGGCTGGATCCACCATCGATTATGTCTGCACCGGCACTGCCATATATGGTATCGGCTCCGCCATCGCCATTTATTTCATCATCGCCATCGCCGCCGTCAAGCTTATCGTTACCGTCACCGCCATTTAATGTGTCAGCTCCTTTGCCGCCAAATAAATTGTCACGGCCTGCGCCACCATTTAATTCGTCGTCGCCATCTTCGCCGAATAAGTTGTCTTGGTCATCACCGCCGTCCATTATATCATTGCCCGCACCGCCTTTTAGTGTGTCATCGCCAGCCAGGCCTTTAATTTTATTATCGTTATCATCGCCTGTGATACTATCGGCAAAAGCAGAGCCTGTAATATTTTCTATGCTAACCAGTGTATCGGTCATTAGTTCGTCAGCTTGAGATTGGGAGTAAACCCAACCATATTGCAAGAAAGCATAGATTTCGTTTTGTGATGCTGAATAATCAGCGGTATCCTCGCCTTCGCCGCCATCCATATAGTCGTTGCCTTCGCCGCCTACTAACGTGTCATTGCCAGTTTGTCCGAATAATCTATCATGGAAGTTACCGCCATCTATCCAATCATCGCCACCGCCACCGCGTAGCGCATCAAAGTCGTCTCCGCCGAATATTTTATCGTTACCGCTGCCGGCCCAGACTTTATCCCGGCCTTTGCCGCCATAAATTTCATCATCGCCAGTGCCCACATTTCCAGCATAGCCATCCGTGAATATCCGATCATTGCCGTCGCCGGCGTCTATATAGTCCTCTCCAAAATAAGAGCCAATAATATCATTGCCGGCACCAGAATGCACAACGTCATCTGATACAAGATACTGATTGCCAATCCATATATTGTCATTTCCAGATCCGGTATTAACTATAAATTTAGTAACACCGTATGCATATAGGTTAATATAGTTAATGTTATTAATGCTATAAGGCCCATAGCTACTGAAACTATTGGCATCAATAGTCATTTCTGAGCTTTGTGGATTGTTATTATAAAGTATCGTTAAGTATGCCATTTTATCTCTCCAAATTTATCAAATATTCCGAAAACCATCTATTTCATGATTGTATAAAAGAAGCAATAAGAAATTTATTTATTACCTTCGAAATTAACGAAATATTAATTACTAGAAGTTAGAATTACGGCTATGCCAGACTCTGAAAAAAGCAAAAGAATTACAGATATCATCCTGAAGCACTGGACGGAAATTAAGGGTGATCGGTTGATTCCTGCGGAAAGGGATATTGACCTAACATTTCTTGGGAAAATTTGGGATTATTGTTTTTTTGTCCAGACCAGAGATATTCTAAATGAAGAAAAATATAATTACACCTATCTTGGTTGTATGATAGTTAATGCATATAAGGAGGATTTGGCAGATATAAAAGACATAAATCTGGCGTCACCACAAGCTTACAAAATGCATGAGGCATATAAATTTGTTATTGAGAAAAAAGAGCCGTGGGTCGATGAAGGCGAGTTTGAAATTAAGGATCATAAGATTATAAGATATCGCCAATGCCTGGTGCCACTTGGTGATACTGATGATAAGGTCGAAAGTGTGCTGGGTGGAATGCGCTATGAGATTCTTAATGGTTAGGGTCCTGGCAGAGAAGAATGACTCATTTGCCGCGCGCACTCTTGCCCTTGTTCCCTCTTGCTTTTTTTCTGTGTGATTTTGGAGGTTTTGGCAGGGCTGCTGAGTGTTTCTCCTCATCAGAAGATTCTTCAATCTCTACTCCTACCTCTGTCAATGGTTCTTCTGGCAAGGGAGGTAGGTACTCACTGCTGCTTTCTTCATTGACTTCTACACGCTCTACTTCGTCATCGCTATGTGACCTTTGAGAGTCTTGTATGCTATCTGACTCATCATCGCTCCAGCCTTCCAGTACTAAGTCGGGGGCGGCACTAAGAGCAGTGTGTGCTTGCCTTGTTAGACTCCTTTTTTCATGAGCCTCAGCCAGGCTTGAATAGCCAATATTTTTTGCCAGCTTCTCAAGTTCTTTGGTTTTTATAACATCGTATTCATAGCCATTATCTTGCGCTTTTAGAAATAAAGACAAGGCGTCTTTCTCATTTTTTATAACCGTGATGCCGCGGTATTTCCCTTTTAAGCTAAGATTTCCTAAAAAATCGGCGGCATCGGCATCGCCTGCTTCGCTTGCTTTATGCATGACACTTACGATAAAAGGGGTGTGTTCTGCTGGTTTTTTGCTGTTAAGATAGTTTTCCCCAATGCAATATAAAATTTTTCCGACTTTTTTCTCCTCAGAGATAGTTTCGGATAAAATTGTCGTTACTTGCTCGATATCGCCGGAATATTTTGCCAAAGATTTGTTAGCATCCAGAGAGTTTTTTGCCAGGGCTTTAAGCCAATATTCAACCGCTTCTGCAATATTTCCACGTCTAAATTCTAGTTTTCCCATGTCACATAAAGCGAGGACAAAACCGTCATCTGCCAGTCTTTTTAAAATCTCTGCGCCAAATTCAACATTTTGCTCTACATTTTCGCCAAGATAGTTAGCGCGTCCGATGCAGTATATAATTGCCTGGACTTTTGTTTTTTGAGGTAGTTTTTTTGCTATTATGCTTTCTACATATTCTATATTGCCGGAAATGGTTGCTAAATTTTGTCTGGCATCTCTACTACCTTGAGTCATTGCTCTGATCCAATAACCAATAGCGCCTGGAATATCTTTTTCGGTGCCGTTGCCTTGGTATAGGTGGCTTCCTAAATTATTAAGTGCCGGCCCGTCAGCTTGTTCAGCCACATCTAATTGCAAGAGAAGTTCGTAAGATTTACTCGGATTTGTAGCAAGTTTTTCTTCTGCTCTTTTGCCAGTGCGTCTTGCTTTGCTGGATCCAGCTAACTAAATTCGATCTAATAGTTCATCTTGGCCACCATCTTCGCTCATCGTCAAATATCCGTTATATTTCGTAAGGGTGTGCCACTGTTGGCCAAGTGTTATTTAATGGAGATAGATAACGGGAAGAGAGCCAGTCCCTTCCCATAAAAGTTTTTTACACAGCAAAGATAAAGTCACCGTCTGTAAGAGCGATATTACCGTCCAGTGTAATATCATAGTCGTAGTCTATACCACCTGAATTATATGTAGCATGAACATAAGTAACCTCATTGCCATCAACTATCCCATATGTAATTTCAAAATCAGATATATCGTTAAAAATAGCAATTCCGTTACTAGTAGTCAGACCAAATACGATTTGATCTTCACCTTGTGTAAAATCTGTGATTGTTGTAGTAAAATCACCGGAGAATGGCAGTGTATTAAATATAAACAAGTCGTTATCAGCTCCACCAGTTAGTGTAGAGCCGGAGCTTGCAAATAATTGGTCATTACCTGCGTCACCGAATAGTTGGTCATTTCCGCCTTGTCCATAAAGGGAGTCGTCACCGTTACCACCATGAAGTTCATCATCGCCGCTATTGGTTCCATTGGCATCTGTTGGGAATCCACCGAAAAGTGTATCATCACCATTACCACCGAAAATTTTATCATTACCGAAGCCACCGTCAAGGAAGTCATTGCCGTTACCGCCACTTAGGATGTCATCGCCTGCATCACCGAAGATATCGTCATCGCCATTGGCACCGATAAGAATATCATTGCCGTCGCCACCGCCTATCACGTCGTCACCGTTGCCGCCGTTAATGCGGTCATTACCAGTTCCACCTTCTATATAGTCATCGCCGTTACCGCCATTTATCCGGTCGTTACCAGCACCACCTAGTAATGTGTCGTTACCGTCGAAGCCGAGTATTAAGTCATCACCGCCATTTCCGACAAGTAAGTTGTCACCATTGTCACCGAGTAAATTATCTTTGAAATCTGTGCCAATTACGTTTTCGATAGAAGTTATCTTATCGCCAGCAGCATCACTTTCTGGAACAGCCCAGGTGTTATAGCTATTTATATAGCCAGTTTTCAAAAAGGCTACGATTCCAGCTTTTGATCTAGAATAATCAACTGTGTCCATGCCTTCACCGCCGTCCATAGTATCTGCACCTTGTCCGCCGAGAAAGTAATCATTGCCGTTGCCGCCATCCATAACATCATCACCAGTTCCGCCAGATAGGAAGTCATCACCATCGCCACCATTTAGGTAATCATCGCCACCGCCTGCATATAAAAAGTCACGGCCAGTTCCACCATATAATTTATCTTTGCCTCTTCCTGCATATAGGAAGTCATTACCAGCTTCACCATATAATTCGTCATCACCAGAATCAAGTGAGCTTAGGTTGCCAGTTATAAGTGTATCATTACCATCGCCGCCATGAAAAATATCGCTTCCAGAGTAGGAAATTACTACGTCTCTGCCGCCGCCAGCATTCACTACATCATTGCTGCCATCAATTCCAATATAGATTCTGTTATGTTCAGCACCGGCTGTTATAGTGCTATCATTATAATCCAGACTGCTTATTTCTAAATTATTAGTGTCTAATGTCTTTGTGGTTTCAACGCCATCTATTGTTTTTGTAATTTCTATAGTCATTGCATGTTCCTTATATTTTGTTTAACAATTCAAATAATGTTGTAGAAACAATACAGAATTACAAAAGGAATGCAAGCAAAAAATTAACTTTTTTATGAAATATTAATAAAATGTAGCATTTACAAGGTGTTTACCGCCATCTAATGCGATTATTTGACCGGTAATTGAGGGGGTTTTGAGAAAAAATTCGACTGTTTGACAAATATCTTTGACGGAAATCGCCTCTTTTAGGGGGGTGGACTGGATTGCTTCTTGAAAAGATTCGTCAGTTTCTTTACAATTAGGTAAGCAATGACCGGGGCCAATTGCATTAACTCTGATGTTGGGTGCGAGTTGTTTTGCGAGTGTTTGGGTCAGTGTCCATAGGGCGGATTTGCTGGCGGTGTATGATAAAAATTTGTCGGATGGGCTTAAAACGCAGTAGTCGAGCATATTAATGATGTTGCCCTTGCCGTTTAGCTGTTTGGCGAATTCCTGTGATAAAATCACCGGTGCGCGCAGGTTTATTTGCATATGCGCGTCCCATATGTCACGACTCATGTCCGTTATGTCATCGTTTTTAAACGAGGATGCATTGTTAATCAGGCAGGATATTTCGCCAAGTTCCTCGTTTGCTTGCGAGATTATTTGCAAAACCTGCGTTTCATTGGCTAAGTCCGCCTGGATTTTGCAGGCGCGCACTCCTTTATCCACTATCTCCTGCAATAATTCTTCAGCTTCTTTTTTAGAGCTATTATAATGTATAGCAATATCCCAGCCATCATCAGCCATTGAAAGGGCGATTTCCCTGCCGATCCTCTTTGCCGCGCCTGTTATTAGGACTGATTTATTTTTCATAATAGTTGCTGATTATTTTTATGATATATGCTAATAGTATAATTTGAATTTTGTGTAAAGGATTTTTGATAATATATGGATCATCTCGGATATTTACCTCAGACTGTATTACTTTTATCAGCCGCCGTGTTCGTGGTTGCTATTTTCAAGCGCATGAATTTAAGCCCGGTTTTGGGCTATTTGGTAGCAGGAGCAGCGATTGGCGAGAATGGTCTGGGCTATATTAATTCGGTGGATTTAAAAATAGTTGCGGAAGTAGGTATAGTTTTTCTGCTGTTTGCTATTGGTCTGGAGCTTACTGTTGAGCGTTTGATTGCTATGCGAATGCACGTGTTTGGCTTCGGAACGGCGCAGTTAGTCATAACTGCAACCGCGATTGGTGCGATTTCATTAATGGTCGGTCAGGATATAGGTGCGTCGGTAATAATCGGTGGTTCGCTGGCTTTATCATCAACGGCGATTGTGCTTAGAGTTCTGGCGGATGCCGGAGGGCAGTCAACGCAAGTAGGTCGTTTGACCTTAGCCAATTTATTGTTACAGGATTTGGCGGTTGTACCACTTTTGGTGCTGGTTCCGTTGCTTGCTGATGATGGAAATAACATTATGCTTTCGCTTAGTAGTGCGATAGTCAAAGCGTTTATTGCTTTGGTTGTCATATTTTTTCTGGGGCGGATGATAATTCGTCCGTTGTTCCAGCTTATTGCATACGTGAAGAGTAGCGAATTATTTGTCGCAGCAACATTACTTGTTGTGCTTGGAACGTCCCTTGCAACGCAGGTGATGGGGTTGTCGCTAGCGATGGGGGCGTTTGTTGCCGGGTTGCTTGTGGCAGAAACGCAGTATCAAAATCAGGTTGAAGATAATATCATGCATTTTAAAGGGCTGTTGATGGGTCTATTTTTCATGACAGTTGGCATGACGATTAATCTGGCAACGTTATATGACCAGTTATTTTTGATTGTAGCAATGGCTGTTGGTTTAATAGTTGGGAAGGCTCTTATTATAATAATTCTGGCAAGATTGTTTAAATTTCCGATGGGGTCTTCTATTCATGCCGGTTTGATTTTGGCGCAAGGTAGTGAGTTTGCGTTTATCTTATTTGGCCTTGCATCGCAAATTGATGTTGGGGTTATTTCGGTCGAAACTGCTCAGATTCTATTTACTGTCGTGACATTGACTATGGCCGTCACCCCTGTTTTATCCAAGCTTGGCGGTTGGATTACAAAGCGATATGAAACGCCGTCTTTAAATGCCGATGAGTTGCAAAATATTGAGGCTGCGGATTTAAATCGACATGTTATTGTCGCAGGTTTCGGTCGGGTGGGGAAAATGGTGGCGCGACTTCTTTCTGCAAAAAAAGTGAATTATGTCATTATTGAGGCGGATGCGAAAACTGTGAGGAAGGCTAAAGAGGCCGGATTTCCAGCACATCACGGTGATGCGAGTAAGATTCAGATGCTGCGTGTGGTTGGTATTGACCGGGCGAAGGCGGTGATTGTCACAATTAACGACAATGTTTATCTGAAAAAATCCGTTCGGGCTATTAATAAGCATTATCCGGATATTCCGATTGTGGTGCGGGCTGAGGATTTAAGGAATCTGAAGTCATTGGAAAAAATTGGCTCAACTGTTGTGGTGCCGGAGAAATATGAGGCCGGTCTACAGATGGCGGGTGCGTTGTTGAAAGCGATCGGTGTGTCGGAATTCGAGGTGAGTCGTCTGAAAAATCAATTCAGAGCAGGAAATTATAAGCAGGCGAAGGAGGTTATTCCTTCAGATTCAGATGGTTAGGGGCGAAAATTAGTGTTCGGAAAAAATAAAATAAAAGCTGCTGCAAAAGGGGACGGAAAGACTCTCGAAATTTTTAAAATTTTCCGCACTTTTCAAGGGGAGGGGCCTTATACCGGCTGGCCTGCCGTGTTTATCAGACTTTCCGGTTGCAATTTGGCTTGTAAGTTTTGCGATACGGATTTCGATGATTTTGTCGAAATGGCGATTGAGGATATTTTATCTGAGGTCGGTGAATTATCCAGAAAAACTCCAGGTTTCCTTGTGGTAATAACTGGAGGTGAGCCGTTCAGGCAGCCAATTTCCGGTCTGTGTGATTTGCTGATAGATGCTGGGTATCTGGTGCAGATTGAAACTAACGGAACGTTATTTATTGAGTTAAATCAAGGGATTAAAATTGTTTGTTCACCTAAAATTACTAACGGCAAATATTACCCAATCAGAGAGGACTTGCTGGAAAGAATAAGTGCCTTTAAATTTATTATTTCAGATTCACAAGAGGGCTATAATAATGTTTCAGATGTTGGTCAGAGTCGGTTTGATGTGCCGGTTTATGTACAGCCGATGGATGAATATGATGCGATAAAAAACAGAAAAAACCATACTAAAACCCTTGAAATAGCTAGTAAAAATAATTACCGTCTTTGCGTGCAAACCCATAAAATATGGGAGGTAGAGTGATGGCAAAAGCGGTGGTTTTGTTAAGTGGCGGGCTTGATTCCACAACGACTTTGGCCTGGGCGAAAGCGCAAGGGTATGAGCTTTATGCGATATCTTTTCAATATGGCCAAAGGCATAATATTGAGCTGAAAAAAGCGCGAGAAATAGCCGCTAACATCGGCGTTATAGAGCATAAAATAGTACCGATTGACTTGCGTTTATTTGGTGGCTCGGCGCTGACGGATGATATTGATGTGCCAAAAAATAGGGACATTGAATCTACTGAAATTCCAGTGACTTACGTCCCGGCGCGTAACACGATATTTTTATCGTTTGCATTGGCATATGCGGAAGTTATTGGCAGTTTTGATATATTTATTGGTGCTAACGTGCTGGATTATAGTGGTTATCCGGATTGTCGTCCTGAATATTTGGAAGCTTTCGAGAAAATGGCGAATTTAGCCACGGCGGCAACGGTAAATACGAATGAGAAATTTCAGATTCACGCACCTTTGATTCAGTTAAGCAAAGCAGAAATTATCAAGTTAGGTCTAGGGCTTAACGTCGATTATTCAAGTACTTTAAGCTGTTATGATCCGGCGGTAAATGGTCAGCCATGTGGATCTTGTGATTCATGCCAATTGCGAAATAAAGGGTTTGCTGAAAATGATATGGCTGATCCGGCAATTAAGCTGTAATAATTACTTGATCTAATAACAACAGGTGGTATCATCTTCGGAGCCGTATATAAAATATAAAGAGGGGTCAAGGTGAGTGGCATTGAATCTGTAAAATTCGCAAAAGGTGCGGTGATATTTAAGCAAGGCGAGAAGGCTGACGCGGTATATTTCGTGGTGTCTGGCGGCGTTGAAATTTCAAAAATTGAAGGGCAATCCAGACTTTTACTGGCTAAATTAGGGGCGGATGCAGTTTTCGGTGAGATGGCGCTTATTGATAGCCAGCCTAGATCCGCGACGGTTATTGCCTTGTCTCCGACGGAGTGTTTTAAGGGAACGCAAGCTGCTTTTAAGGCGGCATTGGATAAGGCGGATCCGGCAGTTAAGGCCGCTATGACTAAGCTTGTTGCAATAATCCGGGAAAAGAATGTAAGCAAAAAGGCGAAAATGACACAAGAGGATGTAGCAAAAGCAACGGCGCTAAAGCAAAAAGGCGAGAAATTACGCCAGGAATTATTAGCGAATAATGCGCTGCAAAGCAAGCTGCCAACGGTTGAGCCGTTTTTAGCCGGGATATATAATAGCCTGTGGAATGTTGCTTTTGTTTAAGGCGGCTATGCTCTTGAAAATATATTGGGACTTTTGCTGCGCGAGGCGTGATTTTCTTGAAAAGAGCCGCTAGGCGAGCTTAAACTGCCACTGAAATTAGAGGCTCCGCTGCTAGCTAGGGAACTCTCGGGTACAGGGTTTCCATATTGTTTGACGCCTAACTGCGCCCATATCCTCCCAATCTCTTGAGCATAATTCCCTCTATTTACTCCGTCGCCAATCATTTCAGCTGCTGTTTGGCTATTAAAATCTTTCACTGTTTTGTTAACACAGGGGCGAAGAAGTAGTTCTTGTACCATTTCATCTTGTGCAAAAAGTGAGGCTACGTGTAGGGCTGTTCGGCCTTCATTATCCAATGCCATTGGATCGGCACCCCCTCTGAGTAGCTTTAAAAACCATTCATGATTTTCTTCTTCTATGGCTTTATGAAGAAGTGGAGTACCTCCGATTTTATGATCCACACCTACATTATTTTTCAATAAAAATTCGATATTTTTTTCTAGCAAATCAATTCTAGCAGGCTCCGGTTCCGGCATTTGTTTAGCCACAGATGACTTTTCAATACGAGCAGTAGCAACATTTACCGGAAGGCCTTGCAGCTCTCTTAAAGCGTAACTATTTATTTCTTTCAAAGTGGCTACTACTCTTCTGTTTATATTAGCATCAGCCCTTACAGCTCTTTCATGTTGAGCTTTAATTCTTTGTAATCTTGTTAGTTCTGTGTGTGCTATTGTCAACAATGGACTAATTGTTGTACCGGAAATATGTACATTAGACCCCTCATGAATAGCGCGTGCAATGCATTGAATTACTTCCGCGGGAGGCTTATCTTCGGCATTTATAACGCTCCGAACTACTTTCATGGGAGGCTTGCCTTTGGCATTTCTTTTTGCTATTTTGACCATAATATTCTCCTTATTTTTTTGTATTTTGTAGGGTAGGGCGGCATAAATGTCAAGTAAATTAGGCGTAAATTTTCAAGGTGACAAATATGCGGCTTGCCGTTAGTCTATATTGCTTTATAATCTTTATTTTGTAGGAATTATGGGTGCATCACTAGCTATGGTTGAGAATATGCCGGAAAAAGCCGGTCAGGTTGTTTTAGTGGATGGGTATAGCTTCGTTTTTCGGGCGTATCACGCTTTGTCGCGGCAGAATTTAACGCGTAAAGACGGGACGCCAGTTGGCGCGGTTTTTGCGTTTACCAACATGCTGATGAAAATGTTGAATGAGCATGAGGCCGATTATCTGGCGGTGGTGTTCGATGCGGGAAAAAAGACATTTCGGAACGAAATTTACAGTGAATATAAGGCGAACAGGCCGCCCGCGCCGGAAGATTTGATCCCGCAATTTCCACTTGTGCGCGAGGCAGCGAAGGCTTTGGGCCTAGCCATAGTTGAAAAAGTAGGTTATGAGGCGGATGATTTGATTGCGACATATTGTAGGATCGCGGTGGCGAAGGGGCATAAAGTGAAAATTGTATCATCCGACAAGGATTTGATGCAGTTGGTGGGTGAGAATGTTGTGATGTATGACTCGCTGAAATCGCGGGAAATCACTGTTGATCAAGTGATTGAGAAGTTTGGCGTTGCGCCGGATAAACTGTTGGATGTGCTGTCTTTGATGGGGGATTCAGCGGATAATGTGCCGGGAGTGCCGGGAATTGGCCCAAAAACAGCGGCTGAATTGGTTAATCGCTTTGGCGATCTTGATACGGTTTTGAAGCGCGCGGGCGAGATTAAGCAGAATAAGCGCCGTGAAACTATTCAGGACAATGTCGATAAAGCTTTGTTATCTAGGGATTTAATTCGCTTATGTGAAGATGTTGATGTGCCTTGTGAGTTGGAAGAGTTTGCGGTAAAAGATGCAAATATCGACGAGCTAATGGCGTTTTTGCAGGAGCAGGGCTTTAAAAACTTGGTTAGTAAAGTTGCAAGATTGAATAATGTTGAAGTTCCGGTGGAGAAATATATTGCGTCTGTGGAACAAATTACTTCTGATAATAAGTTAATTAATAACATTAATGACTTAATGCAATGGGTTGATAATAAAGGAAAAATACCGGAAATTTCGCTTGCGGTTTTTTATGATAAAAAAGGAATCGCGTTGGGAATTTCGGTTGCGGTGGAAGCTTCAGCGGCTTATTTGCCATTTGATCTGGCACAAAAACAGGAGCAAAGCAGTTTATTTGGTGATGCTGAGGCGTCTTCCGGTAGCAGCGTTGTTGGCTTGGCGGGCGTAGTGTCGGCGTTAAAAAATATTCTTGAAAACCCTGAAATTATTAAGATATCTCATGATGTTAAGGAGTTTATCAAGGTGGCAAAAAGACAAAGTATAGAGGTTGCGCCTGTTGATGATATTATGCTTATGTCTTATTCTTTTAACGCAGGGCAGGGTGATCACTCATTAGCTGGACTGGCTGAGGAATATCTGCAAATAGATGCAGATGAATCTAAAGCTAAATTATCCTCCGATATGTCGGATGAAGACTCTTTAAGTTTTACTTGCAGAAGCTCTTCTATCATTTTGATTTTAAATAAAATATT